>JACIZN010000056.1 GCA_014359405.1 Candidatus Caldatribacterium sp. | reverse complement strand
CCCAGGAGAATGGAATCATTTTCGGAAAGACAGAGAAGAGCTTCGTAAAACTCAGGGCAAAACCAAAGCCCAGCACGGCACCGAAGAGGACATCCCCGAGGTAGTGGACCCCAAGGTAGAGACGGGAGAGGGAGACGAGGAAAACAAGAATTCCCGCAAGGATGAAGTTAAAAACTTTGGGGTACGAGAGCGCCAGGAAGAACCAAAAGGAAGCCGATGACTGGGCATGGCCACTCGGGAAGGAGAAATCCTCAGGAGTTTCAAGAATCCGCAGGTGTATCCCTGAAGGCCTGGGAATCTCGAAGGCTTCTTTGAGGAGGAAGTTCACGTAGAGCGACAGAAGGACGACGCTCATCCAGCGGATGGCAAGCGATCTTTTCCCGCTCCAGTAAAGGAAGAGGAGGGCAGCAAAGTAGAAGAATTCGCTTCCTAAAAAGGACAAGCCCCGCATGGCAAGATCAAGAAAAGGTGTGGATATGTTCTGAATGGCAAGGATAAGGTCGATACTACGGAGCCACTCCATGGTGTTTTGTCCTCGCCCACGAAGTCACAAGTCCCACGACTTGCTCGAGGTTTCCCTTGTCCACATTCTCCACGGTATCCGTGTGCCAGTGCCAGTGCACAGGAAGGCCGTTCTCCCCAAGGGCGATAAGGGTCAGCGCCCTGAAGCCCCGGGCAAGAAGGGGTGTGGCATCGGTCGAAAGCCCAAGGTATGGCCGAAAGGAGAGGAAGGAAATGTCCTCTCTCCTGATTTCCTCAAGGAGCTCTTCGGAGGCGTTGTACACCCGCCACATTCCTTCCCTCGTGGCGGCGATGAGCTTTCCGATCCCAATGTTGTCGAGATTCAGGATGGGTCTCCCTCGAAGCATTTTCCCATGCCGTGCCACAAGGTGGAGGGCTCCCCAGGTCCCCGATTCCTCAGCTCCGGTGAAGACGACAAGAAAAGGTATGTCCTCGTCTTTCAGGATTTTGGCGATGGCCAGTGCCGTTGCAACTCCACTGCCGTTGTCATTTCCCCCGGGAGAGGGAACCATGAAGAATTCCCGGTGGATATGCCCCAGAGCAAGGAAAAGAAGGTACAAGGAAGGCAAGAAGGTAATCCAGTGCAAAAAGGCCAATTCTACGAAAACCGAGAGAATGCTCACCCCGGTGATCGCCCCCGAAGAGAGGATAAAGAGCACGAGGGAAATCCTTGGGTGAACCACGAACCTGGGGTGAAAGAAGATTGAGGGGGTGGCAGAGTCCACGTGGGCAAGGATGACGATCTCGGGGCTTTCGCCATTTCTCCCCGTAACGTTCCCCGAGATTCGGGTTCGAAAGAGGCGGCTCACCACAGGGAAGGTGGCAAGCTCAAAGTAAAGGAGCGCAAGAAGCACGCTGCTTGAAACTGCTGACCAGGGCGGGAAAAGAGGGAGCAAAAGTTCTGCCTGGGCAAGACCAAGGAAAAAGATAAGGTACGCCCAGGTGTACGTGGCCGGGGCGCGGAAAGTTTCCATTTCTGCGGTAAGGCCAAAGGACTCAAGGGCATCTTTCAGGAAAAGGAGGAACTCCCGTTCCTTTGCCGAAGCCGAAGGACGGGGACCAAATGCGGCAATTTTTTGGAGTGCAAGATCGAGAATTCCATCCATGTTTTCCATTGCCTTACACCGGATAGCTGTATAATAGCACAAGCTTTTGGATTCCTGGATTTGTGCTACTTCCTCTTGAAATCCGCTACAATATATCTTGAGGGAATGAAAGGGCAAACTCTCCGAAAGGGGAGGACGCAAAGCCGAAGGCCTAAGGCGCATGAGAGCGCTACGGCGGCTGGGCTGCCAAGTCCCTTTTCATCTCCCTCGAGAATCTCAGGGAGGTGAAGGCCATGCGATTGCTCCTTGTGCTTCTTGCTCTTACCTTCGTGTTCCTTCTCGGTTTGGGGACTCTTGCCTATGGTGGGGAAAGTATCTATCCGTCCTCGGACGAGATTCTCAGCGAGATTATTGAAAGATTAGGGCAGGGACTCGTCATTGAAGAAGGAGTCACGGAAGATGGGCAACTTCGCCTTCTTGTCATTAACCAGAATACCCAGGAAGTTCTCTGGGAGATCGTCTACGAGGACGAAGATGGAGACGGGAGCTTCTCTTCCGAAGACGAAATTCTCTCTCTTGTGAACCCTGCGGGGAAAGAGATTCCGGTATCCCACCTTGTCTCTCCTTTGCGGAATCGCCTTAGGGAGAGGATTCAGGAGAGAATTCAGGCCCAGGAGGAGAACCAAGATCAAGAGGAAACCCAGAATCAAGAAAGGGTTCAGAATCAGGAAAGGGTGAGAGAAAGAGTCCAGGAAAGGATCCAGGAACGAGAAAGAGTTCAGAAGGAAGAGAAAGTAAAGGATCGCCCTCGCCCGAAGGAAAAGCGCTCAGGTTCTCGGTAAACCACAAGCCCCAGGGGATTTCCCCTGGGGCTTGCTTCTCAAAGCCTGAAGTTAGATCCCTCGTTTCCTTATGACCTCCCGGTAGAAAAAGAAGCTCTTTTTGGGAATACGTTTTTGAGTGGGGTAATCGACGTATACCAGCCCAAAGCGCTTAGAGAAACCAAAAGACCACTCGAAGTTATGAGGGCTTCAAGGTGGTCTCTAAGGTATGTGATTCTTATGGACCCTTGGGGGGAAAGGACATCAGGAAAGCAGTATCCATTTTCGGTGATGTAAATAGCTTTTGGGGCGTAATCGTCGGTGACTCGGCGGACGATCTCGTACATTCCTTCAGGGTACACTTCCCAGCCCATGTCGCTGTACTTTCTCCCGGGGAGTCGTACGGCCTCGATCGTCCAACTTAGGGGAGCTTTTTCTTACTCAGGGATGGGGAAGACGTTTGTATTCCGGGTTAGAATACTCTAATTGGAGGTGGTGGTATGCGAGTTGTTGGTTTCGTGGGTAGTCCGAGGAAAGGTGGGAACACTCAGCTTCTCGTGGAGAGAGTCTTGTGTGGAGCTGCTTCTTTGGGAGCTCGAACTTCGATTTACTTTCTGAATGAACTCAATATCCGGGGTTGTCAGGCTTGCCATCACTGCAAGGAGTATAGGGAGTGCCGTCAGAAAGACGACATGACGCAGCTTTACAATGTCATAAGGGAAGCCGAAGGATTGGTCATTGGTTCCCCAATCTACATGGATTACCTGAGTGCGCAAACCAAGCTCTTCATAGATCGACTCTTTGCTTTCCTGGGGCCAAACCTCTGTTGTACCCTTCCTCGGGGGAAACGAGTGGTACTCGTGTACTCTCAAGGAGGAGGGAATAATCCTGAAGTGATGGAATCTCTGGCGCGCTTCCTTGAGGGGGCTTTGGGCATGGAAGTACAGGGGATTGTCGGTGGGAATGGCCTTAACGAGCTGGGTGCCGTGAAGGACAGAAAGGATTTGCTCGACAGGGCTTTTGCCTTGGGACAGGAATTACTGAGCAGGTGAAAGTGCCAGGACTCTTTCCACCCTTTCTATCTTACAGGAAAGGGTGGAAAGAGCGTTTTCGGTAGAGCAACAAAAGGGGCCTACAAAGTCACCCCTTGGTGTGCCCTTTGCAATTGACTTGAAATCTCTTCGAGAATACACAGCGCTTTTCCTTTATCGTCGATGATTTCGCAGAGCACTTCTCGAAGAGTTCGTGTTCCTTGAGCGAGCAAGGCTTCGATTGTGAAGACCTGGTGGGGAAGAGAAGTCTTGAGAATAGTGCATATAGTGGTGAAGATGTGGGGAAAGGCAGCAATATCGCCGATAGGACTGTCGATTGAGAGCTGAGCGCCATCAGCGCCCTTCCATGGATATGACCAAAAATGCTCTCCAGATCCCACCTCTATCGGGTTTCCTTCTTTTCCTGGAAGTTTCACGAGTCCTCGGGTATTAGGGGGAATGAGGACTCGGATTTCCATTACTCCATTTTGTATGGTCCAGTGACACTCGAGCACTCCATAGGGTGTGCGGTGACGAACCGAGACCCATTTCAGGGATCCTCCCGGCCGTGGATGGATGAGAATTCGCCGATAACCGGGCTCTAAGGGAACGAGGCCACCAACTACTCGATAGAGCCAGTCAGCCACGGCTCCCAAGGCATAATGGTTAAAGGAAGTCATTTCACCAGGGTTTACTGTCCCATCCGGACGTAAGCTGTCCCACCGTTCCCACACCGTTGTAGCTCCCATTGTTACTGGATAGAGCCAGGATGGGCATTCTTTCTGCAGGAAGAGACGATAGGCAGCTTCCTCGAATCCCACCTTGCACAATGCGTGGCAAATGACTGGAGTTCCCACAAATCCTGTGCCAATACGGTATTGCTTAACTCGTATAAGTTCCAGCAGTCTCTGGGCAGCACGCCTTTCTTTTTCGGGTTCCTCGAGGAGTCCAAAGTGGATTGCCAAAGCATAAGCCGTCTGGCTGTCACTTACCAGGCGCCCTGAAGGAGTGACGTACTCTCTAAGAAAGGCCTTTCGTACTTCCTTGGCAAGAGCTTGGTATCGGACTGCTTCTTTCTCAAGGCCAAGAACCCGGGCTGCGTGGCTCAGGAGTTCTGCAGAATGGATAAAGTACGCAGTAGCGATGAGGTAAGGATCGGTATGGGCTTCGTGAGGCTTTTCTGGAGGGGCTGATGGATCAAGCCAGTCCCCAAGCTGGAATCCCTTATCCCAAAGTTTTCTTTCCCCGACAATTTCAGCCACTTTGTCCACCCAAGTCTTCATGCTCCCAAACTGTTGAGCAAGAATTTCCTTGTCTCCATAGTACTCGTAGAGTGTCCAGGGGACGATAACCGCAGCGTCTCCCCACACAGCCACTGCCATAGGAGGAGCCTGAAGGACATTGGGGACAACAAGGGGTACAATGCCCCCTTTTTCCTCCTGTTCAAGGGCAAGGTTTTCGAGCCAGGAGGAGAGAAATCCACAGACGTCGTACAGAAATGCCGCTACAGGAACAAAGAGTCCAATGTCTCCCGTCCATCCCAGCCGCTCGTCACGCTGTGGACAATCAGTAGGAATGGAGAGAAAGTTCCCTCGCATGCTCCATACGACGTTCTCATGGAAGCGGTTTACAAGGGTGTCTGAACACTCGAACCATCCAGTACGCTCGAGATCGGAGTGGCAAACTACTGCCTGAATGTCCTCTGGATGGAGTTCTCCAGGCCATCCGTTGACCTCGACATACTGGAAGCCGTGAAAGGTGAAGCGCGGTTCCCACACCTCTTCTCCATCGCCCTTTAAGGTATAGATATCAGTGGCTTTAGCAGTTCGTAGCGTGCGAGTACAAAGTTCACCATTTTCCAAGACCTCGGCGTGACGCAAGACCACGGTTTGTCCTCGGGCCCCCCGGACTCGGATACGTACCCTTCCCACTAAGTTCTGCCCAAAGTCTACAATGGTACGCCCAGAAGGGGAGAGAAAAATCCGGGAAGGAGAACGGAATTCTACTCGACGCACTGGTGGACTTAATGGGGCAACAAGGCGCGATAAATCAAAAGGAATGATGCGTACCTTTCTCCATTCTTGGTCGTCGTATCCAGGTTCGGACCATCCCTTGAGCTCGAGGCGAGCATCGTAAATTTCTCCGTCGTAGAGGTCACTCGCAAGTATAGGTCCAGTAGTTGCTCGCCAGTGTTCGTCAGTAGTGATAATTTCCACGGTTCCATCCTCGTAGGTTACCTCAAGTTGAGCCAGAAATGCCAGACGATCACCGTAAATGTTTCGTCTCCCTCCTCCAAACCCTAATCGTCCACGATACCATCCGTCACCCAGGATGGCTCCTATAGCATTGGGCCCTATGCGGAGTAAGGTCGTTACGTCAAAGGTTTGATAGCACAGAAGGTGGTGGTAACTTGTCCAACCGGGAGGGAGGACATGGTCTCCAACCACTTTGCCGTTAAGGTATGCCTCGTATACTCCCAGAGCGGTTGCATACAAGCGGGCACGAATGGCTCTCTTGGAAAGCATGAATTCCCGACGCAGGAAAGGACAGGGTTGAGAATGCGAGGTGTCCTCTTCCCACGAGGGAGTAATGAAGCAAGCTTTCCAATCCTCAGGATGCAAAAGCCCGGCTTCAACGAAAAAGCATTCGCTCCAAGGAGAAATCGTTCCATCTTCTCCGCGTACACGTACTTGGACGAGCAGACGTTCTCGGGACTTTAGAGGTGCAAAGGGCCAAGGGACGAGCACTGACTGATTAGAAATAATCCAGTCCGTCTCGTACCGAAGTTGGTGGGCTTCGTCGTAAGCTCTTACCTGGTATGCCTTTTGTTGCCATGCAGGAATAGAAGTGGCCACCGTCCAAGATAAGCGAGGACGATTGTGACGAATGCCCAGTGGCTCCCTGTAGTGTTCAAAACGCAAGCCTGAAATGTAGAGAAAGCGAGTTCCTTCTTTTGCGCCCATTTTCCCTCACCCCTTTAATGCTCCAGCGGTAAGACCTTCCATGATGAGGCGACTTAAAAAGAGATAGACGAGAAAGGTAGGAATAACGGCAAGGGAAATTGCTGCAAATGTTGGCCCCCACTCGATTTGGCCAAATCGTCCTGCAAAGTTGAGGAGCCCTGTCTGAATAGTTCGCAGTTCTGTTTTGCTTATGAAGGTTAAAGAAAAGATCAGATCGTTCCAGATGAAGAAGAATTGCACCATAGCCAGCGTGAAAATGGCATTAGCGGCTATGGGAAGGGCTATCCGGGAGAAAATCTGAGGGATGGTAGCTCCATCGAGTATGGCAGCTTCGAGAATCTCTCGAGGTAGGGCCTGGAAATAGCTGCTCATGAAAAACACCGTAAGGGGGAGGCCATAGGCCACATAAGTAAGAATGAGAGCCAATCGCGTATCGAGTAAGTTCATACGGTGGTAGAGGACGAAAAGAGGCAGAAGAAGCATCTGGACAGGAATCATGATCCCAGCTAGAAAAACGAGAAGAATGGTATTTTTAAGGTGCCAGCGCAGGATTTCGATACCGAAGGCTGCCATAGTTCCAAGAAGGAGGACGAAGAAAAGCGAAGGAAAAGTTGCTATGATGCTGTTGTAAAAGTAAGTTCCTACTTTTCCCTCTGTCCAGGCTCTTCGGTAGTTCTCCCCCCATATTTCGGTGGGAAGAGCGTAGATGGGTCGTGTCGTGAACTCATGGGGTGCTTTTACAGAGGAAAGCAAGAGCCAGGCTAAGGGATACGTTTCGAGAAGGACGAGAAGGATGGTGAGCAGTACGGAGAAAAATTTCTTCATCACATCACGCCGCCTCCCTGTTCGGCTCATTCTACTCTGCGACGGGCGAAAGAAAGGACACCAGTAACGAGCAAGCATTCAAGGGTAAGTATCACAGCAATGGTACTCCCGTAGCCGTACTGGTTATAGTGAAAAACTGTACGGTACATGTAGAGTGTCAGAGGAGTAGTCGACTTTCCTGGACCACCACCCGTAAGGGCAAGGAGCTGGTCAAAGACTTTCAAGGTGCCGTTGAGACTAAAGATTGTCGAGGTAACAAGCAGAGGCCTGAGAAGAGGAGAAATCACGAAGCGTACGAGACTCCACCCCGAAGCTCCATCTAATCGTGCTGCTTCAATAAGTTCATAAGGAATATCAAGGAGTCCTGAATAAAGGAGAACGGCATAAAATCCCATGGCTGTCCAGATATTCATGCCCGCGGCAACCCAGAAAGCTGTGTCTCCTCGCCCCAGGAAGGGACGAATCCAGGCATCAAGTCCCAGGGCATCAAGAAGAGCGTTCACTAGACCATACTGGGGGGTAATTTCAAAGAGTTTCACAAACATTTGGGCTACGGCGACGGTAGGAAGGACAACAGGGAAGAAAACAAGAGTACGAACAATAGTGGAAAAAAGGGAGGTACGCTTCAGAACGAGAAAGTAAAGCAAGGAGAGCAGGAACCCCAAACCAATCTGTCCTGGAGTCACCACTAAGGCGTACTTTACGCTGAACCAGAGACTTCCCAAAAAGTCTCGATCTCGCCAGATCTTTAAGTAGTTCCCAAAACCCACGAAGTGAAAGCCTGAGATGGGGGAACCGTCAAAAAGAGAGTAACCTATGGACCAGAGGATCGGAACAAGAAGAATAGCACCATAAAAGATGAGAGCGGGAGCAACAAAAAGGGTAATGTACCGCCAATCGCGAAGAATCTTCTCCACAGACTGAGCCCCCTTTAAAGGGGGTGGAAAGCCACCCCCTTTGTGCGTGAGCTCTACCGAGCTCTCTGTTCGTCGATTGCTTTCTGAAGCTCTTCAAGGTACTCTTCGGGGGTCATTGCGCCTATAGCGAGAAGCTGCGCATTATCCCAGGCAACACTCGTGGTTCGGGGGTCAAAGAGGGCTTCAAACCAGAATGATCCACCCTTCACCGAGGCCAATTTCTCAAGGACCATTTTTGTGAGTGGTGAGAGTTCTTTCGGTACTTCCCGGACGTGGAATCCAGTGACAAGACCGAGTTCCTGCATAGCTCTGTCGCCGTAACGAGAGAAGACATACTGCATCCAGCCGCCAATGACTTTTGAATTTTCCTCAAACTTTGCCCGGGATACTGAAGTCGTTAATCCCGCGTTCACATTCCACTCTTCCAGAGTGCCGACACCGTCAGGTACCAATGGAACGTTGAAAAGTCCAATGGTTTCAACACCAATTTTGTTTACCTCTGGATTGTGAAAGTCTCGTAATGCCCAACTCCCCATGTAGTAAATAGCAGCTTTGCCCTGGAGGAAAAGGTCTTGCGCTGGACCGTAGTCGAGGGTGTTCACGCCCGGTCCAAAGTAACCCTTTGTACCCCAATCGTAGACTATGCGAGCTGCTTCAACAAATCCCGGGTCGGTTACCTTAAGCTCTCCTCTCATTACCCGACTCATGACATCGGTACCGTACTTTCGAACGACATATCCGTTGATGAGGCGGGTGATAGGCCATCTTTGGATTCCAGAAACAGCGAAAGGTTGAATACCATTTTGATGCAGTTTTTCAGCGATTGTTGTCAATTCCTCCCAAGTCTGGGGTTCCCCAAAGCCTTGATCGGCGAAAATTTTCTTGTTGTACCAGAAGCCTTCGATATTCATTTCGAGGGGAAGGGCATAGAGGCCGGCATTCATCACGAGTTCTTTAAGTACGCTCACAATGCCAGGATTGAGCTCCTGATAGATACCCAGGTTTTTGAAAGTAGACTCGATTTCGAGCACTTTGTTAGCTTTGATAAGGTCAAGTAACGGTGCACCTGATTCGTAGTTGAAAAGGAGAGGCAAATTATCAACTGCAGCTAAAAGTTGCACCCTTTGCATGAGATCTGGTTGTGGCACGTATTCGTATTTCCACTTAATCTTAATGTTGGGGTACTGTGCCGCGTATTCTTCAGTAAGTACCTTGAGGATTTTAGGCCAACCCTCATTCTCCTGTTGTACCGTCAGGTAGTGGATAGTTACCTCTTGGGCAAAGACTGGGACAGCGAGAACACCAAGAAGGACAACCGTGAGGAACGTCCCCAAGGATCTGAATATCCTTTGAGCCATTGATCAACCCCCCTTTGGTTGTTTCACGTTTAAGCTTACACGTGTAAATTACCACCTCTCTGTATAACAAAAAATCCCTTAAAGAGTCAAGTGCTGAAGGGGGGTGTGTGTGATCCGTCTGTGATATTGTCAGGTGAAATCCATCTGTGAAAATGTCAGTATGAACAGGGAGAGGATCACTTTGTCACAGACGGAACTCAATCGTATCCGGGTATTGGAGCAAGTTCTGGGAGGGTTGATCACCAAAAGTCACGCAGCCTCACTTTTGGGCTTAAGCGAGCGACATGTCTACAGGCTCAAGGCCAGGTTACGGGAGACGGACCTGCCTCCCTGGCCCATGGGAATCGGGGTCGTAAGCCGGCCCATGCTATCCCAGAGGGTATCCGCCAGCAGGTGGTCCAGCTCGCTCAAACCAAATACCGGGGGTGTAACTATACCTTTCTCAGCGAGTTGCTCCACGAGTACGAAGGCATTTCCCTGAGCCCTTCCTCTGTCGCTCGCATCCTCAAGGCCGCTGGTATCCCAAGCCCTAAGAAGCACCGACCTTCCAAGCTCCACCGCAGTCGTCCCCGAAAACCCCAAATGGGCCTTTTGGTCCAAATCGATGGCAGCCACCACGATTGGCTGGAAGGACGTGGCCCGAGGCTCGTCCTCCTCCTTGCCATTGATGACGCCACCGGCCAGATACTTGCCGCCCTCTTCCGGCTGGCTGAGGACTTCGAGGGCTACCGTCGTCTCCTCTATGACCTCGTAACCCACCACGGCATCCCCAAGGCATCTACTCCGACCGCCATACCCTCTTGAAGCCTCCCTCAGTATCGAAGAGGAGCTCCTGGGCCAGAAACGTTCCTTAACCCAAATCGGCCGTATCCTGAACGAGTTGGGTATTCAGCACATCCCCGCCCATTCCCCTCAGGCCAAAGGTCGCATCGAACGATCCTTCCAGACCCTCCAGGAGAGGCTGGTCCTTGAGCTGCGCCTGGCAGGTGCTTCCACCCTGGAAGAGGCTCATGCTGTCCTTCAGGCCTTCATCAGGCGCTACAACGAAAGGTTTGCTGTGCCACCAGCTCACCCGGTTTCTGCCTTCCGTCCCATCCCCTCCCACCTGCGCCTGGAACACAGCTTCTCTTGGAAGGAACACCGGATGCTGAACCCCGGCTACACCATCTCCTTCGAGCGGAGAACCTACAGGGTGGTAACCCCCAAAGGTGCACCCATTATCCCCTTACGTTCTGTGGTAGAAGTGTACAAACTACCTCTTGGTCGCCTGTACGTGGGATGGAAGGGAAACGTGTACCCGTTAGAACCCTTGGACGTTACCTCTCCTCCTAAAACAACAAGAACTGAGGCTGAGTCTGCAGCTCCTCCAAGAGGTAACGCAACCCGTAAGCCCCCTCAGGACCATCCGTGGCGCAAACCATGGAAACCCCAAAGGACTGGTTGCACCACCTCTACCCTGACAGAATCACAGACGAGTTCTACCTGACATTTTCACTGACGCTGTCCCGGTTCGCACAGATCTGCAACAGGTAGGGTAGACAAAAAAGAAGAGAGGCCTGTATCCTAACTCCAAAGAGTGAAAAGACAAAGAAAGGAAGCCCCTCTTCCCATGGCAAAGAGTAGCACAAGGGGAACAGAAAGTCTATCCCGCTTCTCCGGTTCCTCACTCCACCTTGAGTCTCTCTTTGGGTATGCCTCTTTGGCAAAGCTTGCCAAGATCCATGGGCTCTCCAAGAAAGCCAAGATTCGCCTTGAGGTCCTCGACTTTGCCAGGAACCACCCTGTCGCTGTCACCTGCAGGAGATACGGCATTGCCCGGAGCACCTACTACCGCTGGAAGAAGAAATTCAACCCCAGGAACCTGAAGAGCCTCGAGGACCGCTCGAGAAGACCCAAAAAAGTCCGCAAACCCAAGTGGACCCGAGGTAGTGTCTCAGGAAGTGTGTCTGTGGGGCAGCATGGTAGCCTTCCCGTTGGAAAAGGCTTTCGAAAGGAGGGAAAGCTACCATGCAGAAGGAAACACGTGACGAGATCGTGAAGGCGTTTGCGGAGGAGCTCAAGGTGATGGTCCGGAACCTTTTGGAGAACCTCATGCGGGAGGAGCGGGAGATCTATCTCGGGGAGCACCCTACGAAGGCGAACGGGTACTACACTCGAGA
>JACIZN010000055.1 GCA_014359405.1 Candidatus Caldatribacterium sp. | reverse complement strand
ATCGGCGATTGTTGGGTCGGGAAAGCGAAAGTAGTCGAAGTGAAGGCCGTCAAGGTCGTACCTTTTCACCACCTCCTCAAGAAGTCCAGCATAGAACTCAAGGACCCCCTCGTGCATTGGGCACACGAAGAAGAACCGTTTCCCTCCCTGGACGTACCCGGCAGTCCCATCACGGTTTCGACCAGCCCACTGAGGAAAGGCTGAAAGAATCGGTCCCGGCTCATCAAGCCCCACGTAGAAGAGATCGTACCAGGCATGGACTTGCATGTTCCTCTTTTTGGCCTCATCGATGATAACCTGCAGGGGATCGATGCCTGAGCTTCTGAAACGTTCCATCTGGGAGGGGAGACCCTGGGATGCGAGGAAAAAAGAGGGGTAGATGGTCTCCCCACGGTAGAAAGATTCCACGAAGAGGGCATTGAAGTGGGCTTCGTGGAGGCGGTCAACGAGGCCACGAATTCCCTCTTCTGTTTCGGGGATGCTGCGCACATCAATCCATACACCCCGAATTTCCTTCGGAACTTCCGCAAAAAGGCAAGGACCCATAAGAAAGGTGAAGAGCAAAAACCACAGGCACAAGCGCATCATCGTACCCTTCCCACCGGGCGAGGACGGACAAGGAGAAGGACCCCGGCCACAAGGATTCCAAGGATACCAGAGGTCTCAAGCACAAAGGTAACCCGGTTTCCGAAAAAACTCGAGAAGACAAGGCTCAGGAGGTTCCCAAAAGACCAGGCAAGACCCATGGCCACCGAAGAAGCGAAGACCCGGTGCTCGGGAAGAATTTCCTGGGCTTCGTGGACATTGGCGCTCATGGTCAAAAAGGCAGAGAAATCGGCCGAAAGAGAGAGAAAAAGAAGAAGAGGAATGCTCCGAGCGACAGGAAGGAAGAGAAGCCCCACCCCAAGACCGATGAAGGAAAGGAAGTTCACCACCCAAATAGGAGTCTTCTTGAGAAGGGCAACACCCAGGAAGTTTGCGAAAAATCCCACAAGAACCCCAAGGGAAAGGAGCAGTCCACCCCAGAAAAGGGGGGCAAAGGAAGCAACGTAAAGGGGCAGAAAGGCGTGGAAAAGAGAGGTGAAGAAGGTTCGTATCCCCACAAGGAGCCACACGGGGAAAAGGGCCAAGAAGAGCTCAAAGGAGAATGCCACATGGGGAACCCGAAGGGACACTTTTCGGAAACGGAGGAACCCAAGGCTCAAGAGCACCCAAAGCCCTAAGGCAATCCACGAGACCCAGGCTAAGGAAGAACGCAGAGCGAAGAAGGTCACGCAAAGGGGACCAACCACACCTCCGGCAATACCCCCAGCAGTGAAAAACGCCACACCCTGAGCTCCTCCCCGCATCCCCGAGAGGGCTGCCCCCAAGGGATGGAAAGAGGCGTTGGCAAGGAAGAGCATGAGAAAGGTTCCGAAAAGGAGCGCAAAGGAAAGAGGTAGAGAGAGGAAAACCACCGAGAGGGCAACCAGGGAAAGAGAAACGTAAAGGCTCAAAAGGTGGTTCGTGACTCTACTCAAAAGAAGGGCGAAAACCGGTTGCGCCAAGGACCCAAGGAAACCCAAAGCAGTGATGGCCATAGAGACGGTTCTCGTGTCAAGGCCGTACTGTTTCACAAAGTACGGACCAAGGGGTGCGGGAAAAGAACTTGCCCAATCGACAAAGAAGTGGAAGAGAAAAAGGAGAAAGGCCATAGGACCTTAAGCCCTGCCCGGACCCTTCGGGATCCGGGCAGGAAATCCTCAGGAAGAAAGCATTCGGGAAAGGACCGGATGCTTCCGGGAAAGGATCACAACCCCTCCCCAGGCAAGGAGAATCGCTCCGGTAATGATGACCCCAAGGAGGAGATCCCAGCCGACATTCTCCGAGACAAGGAAGAGCTCCCCGTTGAGCAGGTGGTCAATGACCCCAAAAAGCGCCCCGCCCCAAAAGAGGAGGTTCAACCAGAAGATGCGGACGCTCCTTGTGGCTCGCCAGAGAAAGGAAGTCACAATTGCCCCTGAAAGAGGCCCAACGTAGCACATACTTCCACCCCCTTACGATGCGACGTAGGTCAACCAGTGCTCGTACTTTGGCTCCTCTCCCCGGACAACCCGGAAGAAAACCTCCTGGAGCCTTCGCGTGAGAGGACCAGGTTTCCCATCACCAATCCTGCGCCCGTCAATCTCCACAATGGGAGTAATTTCTGCTGCAGTACCCGTGAAGAAGGCTTCATCGGCGAGGTAGAGATCGTCTCGGGTGCAGAGAGTTTCCCGAACCGGAATGCCAAGGTCTTCCGCAAGACGCATGACCGTATCCCGGGTGATGCCAAGGAGGATAGAGTAGGGATGGGGAGTGTAGAGGACACCATCTTTGACGTAGAATATGTTCTCTCCGCTTCCTTCGGCTACAAAACCGTGGGCGTCAAGGAGAATCGCCTCATCGTACCCCAGCTCTTTGGCCTCCATTTTCGCAAGAGCTGAATTGAGATAGTTGGCACTCGTTTTCGCCCGAGGGGAGCCAGAGTTGGCGTAAATGCGAACATAGGAAGAGATTTTTGCCCGTATTCCCTCCTTGAGGGCCTTGTCCCCCATGTAGGCTCCCCAGCACCAAACAGCAATGGCGCAATCGACTTCGCAGCGGCTTGGGTCAACACCCATTTCCCCATACCCTCGGAAGACCACCGGGCGAATGTAGCACTCTTCAACTTCGTTTGCCCGTATGGTTGCAAGGATGGCCTCTTCGATCTCGCGAGGGGTGTAGGGAATGCTCATTTTGACGATATGGGCAGAATCAAAAAGGCGCCGCACATGCTCCCGGAGACGAAAGACTGCTGGACCCTTCTTGGTCTTGTAGCAGCGAATGCCCTCAAAAACTGCGGTTCCGTAGTGGAGCGCGTGAGTAAGAACGTGGGTCGTCGCCTCCTTCCAGTCAACGAGCTTTCCGTTTCGCCAGATGAGTCGGAGTTCTTGCATGTATCCCACTCCTACCTTCCCTCTTCCCTTTTTGCTGTCTTTATTGTATTGTACACGATGAAAAAGGGAAGGGGGTGGTACCCACGTTTTGGGACGAATATTTTGAGCTCTTACCCCGCGAGGAGATGGAGAAAATCCAGCTCAATCGGCTGAAAAAGGTCCTCATTCGAGCATACCACAGTCTCCCCTACTATCGGAAGAAACTCGAGGACGCCGGAGTAGATGTCTACGACATTCGCTCTCTTGAAGACCTCAAGTACCTTCCCTTCACCACCAAAGACGATCTCCGAAGAGCCTATCCCTTTGGAGCCATCGCAGAACCGATGCGGAATATTGTCCGCATTCACTCCTCTTCTGGAACCACAGGCACAGCGACCGTTGTTGGGTACACGAAAAAGGACGTCGAGCTCTGGGCAGAACTCATGGCCCGGACGCTGTGCGGCTGTGGCGTAACCGCTGAGGACGTTATCCAGGTTGCCTTTGGGTACGGCCTTTTCACCGGAGGTCTTGGAGTCCACTACGGGGCGGAGAAACTCGGCGCCACCGTTGTTCCAACGTCGACCGGAAACACCTTGCGGCAAATTCAAATCATGCGGGACTTTGGAGTTTCCGTCATCTGCTGCACTCCCTCGTACGCTTTGTACCTTGCAGAAGTGGCAAGAGAGAATGGCATCGACTGGAGAACAATGCGTCTCCGTCTTGGGGTATTTGGAGCCGAGCCCTGGTCGGAGGAAATGAGAGTTGAAATCGAGCGGAAACTCCCCATCCGGGCCTGCGATATCTACGGGCTGAGCGAGGTCATTGGACCAGGGGTTGCCTTTGAGTGTGAGGAACGCTGTGGCCTCCACATTTCTGAAGACCACTTCCTTCCTGAAATCATCGATCCCGCAACGGGGAGAGTCCTTCCCCCAGGAGAGGTTGGGGAACTCGTCTTCACCACGCTCACTAAGGAAGGGACTCCAGTCATCCGTTACCGAACTGGGGACCTCTCTGCTCTCATGTACGAACCCTGCAAGTGTGGCCGAACCCTCGTGCGCATGAAACGGGTGGCTTCACGCACCGATGACATGCTCATCATTCGGGGGGTCAACGTGTACCCATCGCAAATTGAGAGCGTCCTCTTGAGCTTTGACGGAGTAGAGCCGCACTACCAGATTGTGGTCAAGCGGGAAAACTACCTTGACCTCCTCGAGGTGCAGGTCGAGGTAGCACCACAGTTTTTCTCCGACGAGGTGAAAGTCCTTGAGCGCCTGAAAAGGCAAATCGAAGAGCGTCTCAAGGCAGAGCTCAATATTCACTGCGAAGTGAAACTCTTAGAGCCAAAGTCCCTCGCCCGAACCGAGGGAAAGGCAAAAAGGGTCCTGGACCTGCGGAAAAAAGAGGGGATGGTATGAAACAGATTTCTGTGTTTCTGGAGAACAAACCGGGAAGCCTCTACGGGGTGCTCCAAAAACTCAAGGAGTGGGGTGTCAATCTCAGGGCTTTGTCCTTAGCGGATACGGCAGAGTTTGGGGTTCTGCGCTTCATCGTGGAAAATCCCGAAGCCATTGTGGCAAAGCTCAAAGAGGAGCAGTTTGCCGCAACCCTTACCGAGGTCCTTGCCGTGGGCGTTGAAGACCGTCCAGGAGGACTCTGCGACGTTGTCGAGATCCTGACAAGAGCCGGAATTTCCATCGAGTACCTCTACGCCTTTGTCTCTCCTCAGGGGGAAAAGGCGTACGTTGTGCTCCGCGTCGAGGACCTGGAGAGCGCAAAGCGTGTCCTCAAGGAAAAGAACATCCCCATTCTTGAGGAGCTTCCTCTCTGAGGGATGACGGAAAGACCTGAGGAGCTCTTAGAAGCTCTTCGCAGGCAGGGATTTCGTACCTTCTCCTACTTCCTGGGGAAGGGGAATACTATTTTTCCCCTCTGGAAACCCGGGGAGTGGTCTTTCGGAGTACTCACCGAAAGGGAGCCGCCCCTTGAAGGGGGTGAGGTACTCTTTGCTTTTGCCAAGAAGCGCTTCTTCCGGTTCCCCTTTACCCTCAAAAACCTTGGATGGCTCAGAGAAGTTCTTCCTGAACTTGCTCCCCAAACTCTTGGGGAAAAGGGTGCCGTGGGCCTCGAGGAGGAAACCTTGAGCTTTTTCCCGGAAACCTTCAGGATTCTCTGGGAAAAAGACGTGACTCCTTTTGTTCACATTTCTTCTCAAGAAAACCTTGAACAAGGAATTCTCTCGGCAGTGTGGGGAGCCTTCACCGGAGGAAGAAAGGGACCTTTTGGAGCCTCCGCGTGCGCAAGAGAAAAGAACCACCTTGAAAGAGCTCTGCGCCTTGGGTACACCGTGGGCATTTTCGATGGACGGAACTCCATTCGTTCTGAGGCCTTCTCGTGGGACGAGAAAAAGCTTGCCGATGCCTTCTTCGCCCTCTCTCCCCGGGAGAAGGAGACCTGGAAACGGTACGCGGAACGGAGCATTCGTTTCTCGGAAGATTTCGTTCTCGAGTTCCCCGAAAAGCTGTGCCTGCAAATCCTCCTCGCCTATTTTCCCCTTCTTGATGTTCTTGAGGAGTGTTTCGTTTCCCTTTCAGGACAGCGCTTTTCCTTTGACTTTGGAATATTCTTCGAGAACCTCCTGCCTGAAGCACACTTTTTCCTCGCTGAAGAACTCCATCGCCGGGGAGTGGACTTCGGGCTCCTTCTTCTTGGAGCCGAAAGCAGGGAGCACTTCCTTCTCTCCCAAGCCATCCAGGGTTATCGCCTGGGATTTTTCGCCGAAGAACCCATTCTCCCTCGAGAGGGAAGCTACGTGGTTCTCAAGGACTTCGGGTTTCGTAGTTTCCGTGAGGTTCTCGCCCGAGAGGATCCTAAGCTCTTCCAGGACCCTCTCCAGAGAGAAACCCTTGAAACTCTCCTTTTCCGTTTCTACGAAGCTGTTGCCACAGAGATGAGGATGCGTTTACAATCATAGAGGAAGCTATGGAAACCCTGCGCATTACGAACCTGACAAAAGACGAACTCCATCGTCTCATGCCGGAGCTTGTTGCCCTCTACGAGCGGGCATATGCAAGCCTCCCAGAGTATGGGTACCATCTCCCACAGCGAATTGAGGGGTACATCCGCTGGCTCTGGCAAGGGGACCCAAGGGGATTCTTCGTTGCGTTTTGGGGAGAACGGCCCGTTGGGTTCATTGGGGTCCACTCCCGATGGCGCGAAGACGGGGAGCTCTTTGGGGAAATCCACGAGTTCGTGGTGGATCCTGACTTCCAGGGGAAAGGAATTGGTACTGCGCTCTTCACCCACGCCTTAGAGTACCTTGAAAGGACAGGGCGGACAAAAATCGGCCTTTGGGTTGGGGAAAAGAATGAGCACGCCATTGCGTTCTACCTCCGCCGGGGCTTCCAAAGGAAAGGTCAGTACGGAAAGTGGGTCCGCATGGTAAAGGAGGTGGGTGTTCCTGTACCTTCTCGAGATTCTCGAGAAGCTCCTCCTTCTTCGGGGAGCAAGCGGTGAGGAGTTCCCAGTCCTCCGGTGGATTGCGGATTTCTTAGAGGACTGTGGATTTGAGGATATCTACTGGCAGGAGTACGACCCCGGAAAATGGAACCTCTATGCCCGACGAGGGTCATCCCCTTTTCTTTTTGCCACCCATGTGGACGTCCACTATGCAGGAAGACCCACGGGATTCTCCCTGCGGGATGGATTCGTTTTTGGGGCTGGAGTCCTCGACACAAGGGGACAGATTGCGGCACTCCTTGACGCGGTGCAGCGGACAACAAGCCCGGTGGAGCTCGTCTTTTTTTCAGAAGAGGAAACCACTGGAGCGGGTTCCTGGCACTTCGAGCCCCACAAGCCTTTTGAAGGTGCCATCGTTCTTGAGCCCACAAGCTTCAGTCTCTGCACCGCCCTGGCTGGGGACGTAGAGGTTCGTTTTACCGTCGAGGGCTTGAGCGGCCATGGAGCGTACCCTCATGCAGCCCAGAATGCCATCGCCCTGGCCATGGAAATCATTCGAAGGTGCAGGGAAATTGTCGCTGCCTGTGCAGCACATCCTCTCTTCTTGCCACCCCTTGAGCTCATGCTCGGACGGATTGAGGGAGGCGAATCGAGCTACGTTGTGCCAGAGCGTTGTGTTCTCGAGTGCGCCCTCCCCTTCCCTCCACCCCATGGGGTGGAGGAGATGAAGGAGAAGGTCCTTGCCTTAGAGCGGGAGTACCCGGTACGGGTGACCTTTCTCGACGCCAATCCTGCCTTCTCCATACCCTGTGAGAACCCGGTCGTGAAAAGGCTTGAGGACGCCATCAAGTGGGTTGAGGGAAAAGGGGTTGTCTACGCGGGAATGCCCTCCTGGACGGATGCCACTTATCTTGCCATGCGAGGAGTACCGAGTGTAGTCTTCGGTGCGGGGGACCTTGCCCTTGCCCACTCAGAGAGAGAATGCGTGAGTCTTGAGGAACTCGAGCGACTCCGGGAAGTCTTTTTATCTTTCCTCGGTTCTACGGTATAATAGGGGTACCTGAAAGGGGGAAAGATGATGCGCGTTGGCATTCCCCGGGGCTTGCTCTTTTACCGATTCTTTGCTCTCTGGAAGACATTCCTTGAAGAGCTTGGGGTGGAGGTAGTGGTTTCTCCACCCTCGAATAAAGCTATTATTCAACACGGCCTCGTCTACGGGGTTGAGGAAATCTGCTTTCCGGTTAAGGTCTTCTTAGGGCATGCGTATGCACTCCTTGGGAAGGTCGATGTCCTCTTCATCCCTCGAATGGTGAGCTTCTACAAAGGAGAGTACAACTGCCCGAAAATCCTTGGACTTCCAGACCTTGTGCGGAACCTCTTCTGGCTCGAGAAAGACGCGGTAATTGATGACGAGGTGAACATGCGGGATCGGGGTATCCGGGGATGGTGGGAGGGCTTCCTGAACCTCGGACGGCGTTTTACTGAGAATGAGCGAAAAATTGCAAGGGCCTTGCGGAGAGCTGAAGAGGCCCACCGCCTGTATCGGAGAAAGCTCGGGGAGGGATACTTTCCGGAAAACCTCATCGATGGACGACCCCCTCTCCCACCGAAAGAGAAAAAGGTCGTGCTCCTTGGGCATCCCTACCTTTTGAGCGACAGTTACATCAACATGAACATCGTTCGGAAAATCTACGACCTTGGGTACTCGGTTATCACCTCCGACATGGTTCCGGAGGAAAGAATTCGGAAGGCTCTGAGGACGCTTCCCAAGGCAAGTTTTTGGACCATCTCTAACGAAATCGTGGGTACTGCTTTTGCCTTTCTTGAGAAAGAGGACCCGAGTGTACGGGGATTCGTGCATCTTGTTTCCTTTGAGTGCGGACCGGATTCCCTCGTGGGGGAAGTTGTGGAACGGTACGTAAAGCGTAAAAAGCGTTCCCTTCCCTACCTCCGCTTAGAGATTGATGAGCACACCGGAGAGGCAGGGCTTGTCACCCGCCTTGAGGCCTTTGTGGACATGATGGAATGGAGGAATGCTCACCATGCGAGCTACGTTCCCACACCTCCTGCACCTTGATATCGCTTTGGGGATTCTCTACCCAACCCTTGGCATCGAAATCGTCCCTCCTCCACCCATAACCCAGAAGACGATTGAAATCGGGGTGAAGCTTGCTCCGCAGAACGCCTGCTTCCCCCTTAAGGTCACCTTGGGAAACTTCATCGAGGCGATTGAACAGGGGGCTGACACCATCTTCATGGTCGGCGGCGTGGGACCATGCCGCTTCGGGTACTACGGGCAGATCCAACGCTTGATCATCGAGGACCTGGGGTACAAGGTGCGTTTCGTTCTCCTTGATCACCCTCGGTACGGAGTTCGTCCTTTCTTTGAGGCCCTCAAAACCATGGCTGGAGGACGCTTGTCCCTTCCGAAAATCGTCCAGGCTGTGCGCCTGAGCTGGAGCGTGCTCCGCTTTACCGAGGAGCTTGAGGGAAAGCGGCGGGCCCTCCGTTGCCAGGTGGAGGATCCCAAAAGCCTCGATCGGGTCATTGACGGGGCGCTTGAAGCACTCCGGCGTGTGAAAAGTCTCGAAGAGCTCGAAATCCTGAAAGAGCAAACTGCTGAGAAGCTCTCCTCCCTCCCCCGGAACGGGAGAACGGACTTCTTGCGGGTAGGTATTGTGGGAGAGGTGTACATTGCCCAGGAAACCCGGGTGAACTTCAATGTGGAAAGACTCCTTGGGGATCTTGGGGTTTACGTGCACAATTCCGTCTCGACCGTAGAGTACATCCTCCATACCCTTCGGCCATTCACAAGGTCCAAAGAGAAATTGGAGGCCTGGAAGCTTGCCCAACCGTACCTCAAAAGGTTTGTGGGTGGCGAGGGAATCGATAGTGTCGGAAGCGCCATACGGTACGCCCAAGAAGGATTCGATGGGGTGGTGCACCTTTACCCCTTCACTTGCATGCCGGAAATTGTCGCCAAGGGAATTCTCCAGGCGGTGAGCAGAGACTTCGACCTCCCTATCCTCCACCTTGCCATTGATGAGCACTCCGGAGAGGCAGGGCTTGTGACCAGGGTGGAGGCCTTTGTCGATGTTTTAGAACGGAGAAAGTGGGAGAAAAAACGGAGGCTGGAGCACGATGGAGCTCTTTCTCGGCGTTGACGTAGGTTCGGTAACCACAAAATTTGTCCTCATGGACAGGGAAAAGCGGATTCTTGCAAGCTGCTACTTGCGGACAAGTGGCGACCCCATTGCAGCCCTGAAAGAGGGGCTACGGTACATCGAGCGGCGCATGCCTGAGGGGGGCGTCATTCGGGCTGTGGGCACCACCGGGAGTGCCCGCCACCTCGCAGGAGTCATCGTAGGCGCTGATATCGTGAAGAACGAAATCACCGCTCATGCAGTAGCAGCCATCACCAAAGTCCCTGATGTGCGAACCGTCTTTGAAATCGGAGGACAGGACTCCAAACTCATCATCATTCGAAACGGAGTTGTTGAGGATTTTGCTATGAATACGGTTTGCGCTGCAGGAACCGGGTCATTCCTCGAACACCAGGCGGTACGGCTCAATGTTCCCATCGAAGAATTCGGAAAGCTTGCCCTGCAGGCCAAGCAATCGGTGCGAATTGCGGGGAGATGTACGGTTTTTGCCGAATCGGATATGATCCACAAGCAACAACTTGGTTTTGGTAAAGCAGAAATCGTAAAGGGCCTTTGCGAAGCCTTGGTCCGAAACTTCATCAACAATCTCGCTGCCAGCCGAAAAATCGAAGACCCGATTGTTTTCCAGGGTGGTGTTGCTGCCAACCAGGGAATGGTGCAGGCTTTCCGGGACTTCTTCGGAGGGAAAAAGCGCATCATTGTGCCTGAAGAACATGGAGTCATGGGGGCCTGGGGAGCGGCAATTCTCGCCATGGAGTACGCCCCAGAGAAAACCGCCTTCCAGGGGTTTTCAGTAGTGGAACGGAGCTTTGTGAGCCGAAGCTTCACCTGCACCGACTGCCCCAACGCCTGCGAAATCGTCGTCCTCAAAGAGGACGACCGGGTCAAAGCTCTCTGGGGAAGCCGTTGTGGGAAGTGGACTCCAGAAACCGCAACAATCCGCTGCGAAGAGGAGGAGGAAACGGCGCCTTCCCTTGTTCTTCCCCCAGAGTGTGCCACCGGAAGGTGTGCAATGCATGGATAGCAAAGAGGCGGGGAAGGTCATCGTCGTCGATGACTCGACATTCATCCGCTACCTCGTGCGGGATATTCTGGAAAAAGAGGGGTTCTCGGTGGTAACCTTAGAGGATGGGGGATCACTTCTTGCTTGCCAGGACCTTGAGGATGCCGACGCAGTGCTCCTTGACATTGTCCTCCCAGACACCGATGGGTTCACCCTTTGCCGGAAACTCCGGATGCATCCCGAATTCGTTCATCTCCCGGTGATTTTCCTGACCGCCCTCGAGACCCAGGATGCTCGAGTCAAGAGCTTCGAGGTCGGGGGAAATGATTACCTTGTCAAACCCATCCACCCTCAGGAACTCCTGGCGCGGGTGCGAACACACGTGCGACTGCGCCGGTACGTGAAAGAACTCGAAGAGAAGACGAAAAAGCTTGAGGAGCTTGCTACTGAGCTTGAGCGCCTGGCATTCTTCGATCCCCTCACAGGCATTCCGAACCGTCGGGCATTCGACCAGCGCCTGAACGAGATGGAGGCAAACTACCTCCGTTACAAAACCCCATACGCCCTCATAGTCATCGATATCGACCACTTCAAGCTCTACAACGACGCTTTTGGTCACCACAAAGGAGACGAGCTCCTGCGGCTCCTTGCAGGGCTTTTTTCTGCTTCCATCCGGGGTGGTGATTTTGTTGCCCGGTTCGGGGGAGAGGAATTCGTCGTTCTCTGCTTTGGGGCAAACGAGGAGGGGGCCAAAAAAATTGCGGAGCGCTTGCGAGAAGAAGTGGAGGAACGGTCCTTTCCGCACCCCCAAAGTCCTACCGCCCGGGTGGTGACCATCTCCTGTGGCGCCTGTGGCCGGGAAAACGCTACAAGCGCAACAACCCTTTTTACCTATGCCGACCGGGCACTGTACTTCGCCAAGCAAACCGGGAGGAACCGAGTGTGCGCGTTCTCCGATATACAGGAAAAAGAGCGTGTCCTTAAGGAGCGTGACGCCTGATGCGAAAGTTTGCAACTCTGGTGCTTCTTTTCGGGTTTCTCTTGTGGACGGTGGGGGCGTACGCCGAAGATGGAACGGTGGTCTCACCCATCGTGCGGGATGTTGAGGAAATGGAAAAAGTTCTCTACGGGACCCCTCAAAGCGGTAGCGTCCTTGCCCGGGTGGAGAAAATCGAGCGGGACCTCATGGGGGATACGCTCTCTGGAACCCTCATGGAACGGGTGGGAAAGCTCAAGACGTTCATTCTCGATGGAACGAAAGACGAACCCACTCAGGTCTTCAAAA
>JACIZN010000054.1 GCA_014359405.1 Candidatus Caldatribacterium sp. | reverse complement strand
AGTAACCACAAGGAGGAACTCCACGGTGAACTCTCCAACGTCGTCAAGCCGCTGAAACCGCTCCACATGTTCAGGAGAGAAGAACTGAAGTTGTGGGGGAAAAGAGTTTATAGGCCGTATGTTCTCCATCATTTGAAGGATATGATCCCGAAGTTTCAGGGCAAGCCATGGATCATATGCATACTTCACGTACATTTCAACTATTACATGAACATGAGCGGGGGTTCTTTCCCTCTTTCCTGGCTCCTTGAAGCGAACCACAAAGTCGTGGGGAGATTTCTTACCAGGATAAACGAGAATCTCCACCCCTTTTCGGGTTGTATAAATGCGATCATCAACCCGAATCCTCTTGACCCTCCAGATCCTGTAGGAGGCTCGAAGGTGATGGTACACTACCAGGGGCAAGAAGAGGAATTCCCTACTTGAGAACCTCATAGACCAAAAGGTAACGGTGCACGATCGCCAATTCTTTCTGGTCTCCCAACGGGGCAAGGTGCTGGTTTTCTCTGACAACTATCACGATCTCCTTCAACCAGAGCCTCTCATGGTTGAGTGAATTCACAATTTGTAGACCAAGGGGTTCAATGTATCCGTCGACCCGAACATCTTGCGTTTCGACGACAAGGAAAGCACCAGGAAGAAGGAGAACAATATTCCTACTTACAAAATCCCGCACGAAAGAGAGATACGAGAAAACGCTCGCCCTATCCTTCGCCTCTGCAAGAAGAGGCGACTTGATCACCAAGAGACTCAAGGGTTCGGAAAGACCCAAAGTCGGGACTTCCCTTCCTCGGGCAGCAAAACCCAAGGCGAATGCCCGATACTTCCCACCCCTGTGGTACCGCCGCAGGATGTTGGTATCAAGGCAGGAATCGTACTGGTCCTCCGGGAAGATCCAAACCGATGTCGCCTCAAGATCTATGTTGTGGGTACAGGTCAGGTGCACATCCTGGGCGACAATCCCTGGTCCAGAAAGAGAATCTGAGAACCTCGGGGATTCTCCGTTTTCGGGCTTTTCAAAAATGGGAAGGTACTCGTGCGCCAAAAGGAGGAAATTGTAAAGGACACTTTTCTCTTTCCAGAAACCTGTGGTTTTACAGTTGTGCTGCCGTTTAATAACGAGCTCCTTAAGCCGAAAACCCGTATCAAGAAAAACCTGTATGAGGCGAAAGCCGATGGGTACAACATGCTTACGCTTTCGGGTATCTCCGATGAGAATGGCACATTTCCTTCCCGGCTTGAGGACTCGGAAGCTCTCCTGAGCAACCTTGCGCATCTCTCCGAGAAAGGCTTCAATTTCAAGAGCAGAGAGATCCCCTTGAATCGCGCTACTGTAGTTTATGATCCCAGCGTACGGTGGATGGGCACAGATGAGATCGATTGTGCTATCCCCAATGCCCTCGAGATTCCGCGCATCTCCAACAGACACATCGGGTTCCCAGAACGGTTCCCCGTCAAAGAGGCCTGCCGGTGGGACAAAATCAAGGTGCTCTTTAGTCATCGCTACACAAACCGGATTGATATCCCTGGCAATACATCGCCTCCGCAAAAGCTTTGCCTCTATAGCCGTCGTTCCGCCGCCCACAAAGTAGTCAAGGACCACCTCCCCTGGC
The DNA here is from genome assembly GCA_014359405.1 of Candidatus Caldatribacterium sp. Lineage (NCBI taxonomy): Bacteria > Pseudomonadati > Atribacterota > Atribacteria > Atribacterales > Candidatus Caldatribacteriaceae > Candidatus Caldatribacterium > Candidatus Caldatribacterium oleiphilum. The sequence continues at coordinate 10,380 of JACIZN010000054.1, read as the reverse complement.
TTCGAGTACTTGAGAATGACGTTTCGGGGAATGTACGGCGACCAGTTTCCCCGGTACCCCCCATGGTGTGTTGCCCAGTTCCCCCGCTGGGGATAACTCCAAACCGTTGTGGTTTCCTCCCGAAACCCCTTTGGCTCCCATGCCGTTATCCTTTTTGGTCGTCGCTTGAGGGTTGAAACATTTGCTCCATATGCCTCAGTCACGATTCGTTCCAGCTGCCGAAAGGTGATGCGAAAAATTTCCCCAATTCGGGCATCAGGCATTCCGGATTGCTTCGCCATCAAGACAACAGCTCTGAAACTTTCTTCCCCGTGAACTTTCCGAATGTGCTCTCCCAAATCCTCTCCCTGGTAGGCATGGCATATAGGACAGCAGAAAAGGGCTGTCATTCCCCTGCTCTTCGCCACTTTGCGCAACCCCCACTCCTGGGTCATTATACCAGTTCCCTTCCAACCCTTCCACGACGGGATGGATTGAGACCTCAAGAGGCGGTCAGCAAATGGAGAAATGCACCTTGCCCAGAGAATAGGGAGAAATCCTTAGCTTTTTGGTGTGGAACCCGATGCCCTAGATCTCTTGTCCCGAAGCATCGCCACTGTTGATGCTTCTTTAGTCCTAAAGGGTGACTGCTTGTACCGAAGACTACGTCGAGAAACAAAGGTTAAAAGCCCAAAACTTCCGTAAAAGAGGTATAATCTTCCCAAAGGGAGGGATACCTATGGAGCGGAGAAAACTCGGGACCACCGACTTATCCCTTTCGATTCTTGGACTCGGGGGTTTTCACCTCGTAGAGCTTTTGAAAGACGATGCCGTACGGCTCGTGCACCTTTACCTTGACCTTGGGGGAAACTACCTTGAGACCGCCGAAAGCTACGGCCACGGGGACTCGGAAGAGAAAATCGGAGAGGTCCTTAAAACCCGCCGCCATGAGTGCTTCGTAGCCACGAAGTCGCAGAAAAGAACAAAGGACGAGATCCTCCGCTCCATAGAGGGGAGCCTGAAGCGGCTCAATACCGACTACGTGGACCTCTTCTTCATTCATGAACTCAACCGCTTCGAGACCCTCGAGGCCATTACGGCTCCCTCCGGAGCCCTTGAGGGAATTGAGGAAGCCAAAAAAGCAGGGAAGATCCGGTATGTGGCCTTCTCGAATCACGTAACTCCTGCGGTTGCCGTGAAGGCTTTGGAAACTTACCCTTTTGATGCCCTCATGATTCCCCTCAACTACTTCGACCGCTTCAACTTCCCGGGGTGGGAGGAGGAAGTGGTACCCCTTGCGGTGTCAAAGGGCGCAGGGGTGCTCGCCATGAAGGTCCTCGCCGATGGATTCCTCTGGCAGAGTACAGAGCAAGCGCTGCGGTACACCCTATCCCTTCCTGTAACCTCTTTAGTCCTTGGAATCAACACCGAAGAGTACCTCAGAAAAGACGTCACCCTCCTTGAAAGACTAACTCCTATGAGCGAAGCAGAAAAAGAGCGCTGGTTCTTCGAAGCTCCAGAGCTCGGTCACTACGTCTGCCGCCAGTGCGGGAAGTGCCTCCCCTGCCCTGAAGGCATAGACATCCCCCGAATCTTCCTCCTCGAAGGCCAGTACGACCGACAGATGAAGGATGACATCGTCCGCAATCCCGCCGAGTACGCCCTACGGGACCGATTGCGCTTCTGGTTTGGGAACCAGGATTACGCCCAGAAAGCCTATGAAGAGCTTCCGGTGAAAGCCGCATCCTGCACCCAGTGTGGAGAATGCGAACCGAAGTGCCCGTACAAGATCCCCATCATGAAAAAGCTTTCCATCGCTCATGGGAAACTTGTGGACAGAAGACCTCCCGGGTACACAAGAATCTTCTGAGGGAGGCCGGGTGAGAAGATGTCTGTTGCTGTTCTCGACATCGAGACCTTTGCAAGCATCGAGACCCTCGGATACCTCGACTACCGGTACCTGAAAACACGAGGGAGAGAGGAGCTCTCTGACGGGGAACTCGAGAAGCGCCTGGCGCTCAATCCATACACTCTCTCCGTTATCTCTGCCGCTGTCGCCCACGTGGAGGAAGGGAATATCCAAGAGGTCGCCGTGTACTACATCGCCACCGACGAGGAAATTTACGACGAAGAGAGACCGTACCCCATCCGTTACGTGCCCATCCTCTGTCCAAAGCTCCCCCAGGATCTCCTCGAAGGAGAACGGCTCCTCCTTGAGGAGTTCTGGCAGGAGCTTGAAGAAGCCGAGTCCTTCGTTACCTACAACGGCCAAAACTTTGACCTTCCGGTTTTGCGGCTTCGGAGCATGATTCACGGCCTTCCACTTCCCGAGAAAATCGCCAATCCCCGCCTCCTCCGCTCAAGCACTGACCACCTTGACCTTGCGGATTTCCTCTGCGCTTCAAACCCCGAGCACAGGTACACCCTGGAATTCGTGTGCCGAAAATTTGGCATTGACTTTACAAAAAACACCATGGACGGCTCAAAGGTTCACGATGCCTTTCTCTCGGGACGGTACTCCGACATCGCCCGGTACAACGCCCAAGACGCCATTGCCACCGCCCAACTCTACCTGCGCCTCATACCGTACCTACCCCAGGAACTCCAGAAGCCTCCCACCGACCGCCAGCTCCAGTACCTCAACGACCTCATAGCCACTCGTGCCTTTGGGTTTTCTACAAGTCACGTCATCAACTGGCTCGCCACCCAGGGAATTCTTACAAAAAACAATGTGAGCAGGCTCATCGACGAGCTGAAAAGGAATGAGGGATTGTGAAGGGTTTATGAGCTAAACCCGTGGATCTATGGAAGGAGGCCTCACCCGCCTACAGGAATAACCTCACATTCTCCTCGGTTCCCCATGGAAAAAGGGGGTGAGAGTATGTCTACTCAAATCCTCATTCTCTATTACTCCGCTTACGGGCATATGCACCGCATGTGTGAGGCAGCGAAAGAGGGAGCAGAAAGCGTAGAGGGAGTAACCGCTCTCCTTCGCCGAGTTCCAGAAACTCTTCCTCAGGAAGTCCTTCAGGCCACGGGGATAGCCAAAGCACAGGAGGCTTTTGCCCATGTCCCTATCGCAAGGCTTGAAGATCTCGAAGCAGCCGATGGACTTCTCCTCGGTATTCCTACACGCTTCGGGAATATGTGTGCTCAAATGCGGGCATTCCTTGACAGTACTGGTCCACTCTGGGCCAAGGGAACACTTGTGGGAAAACCAGCAGGGATCATGACGAGCTCTGCGACACAGCACGGGGGACAAGAGACAACCATTCTTACTGCCATGGTAACGCTTCTCCACCACGGTATGGTTCTTGTTGGCCTTCCCTATACTTTCGCTTCGCAGACTCGCCTTGATGTAGTCACAGGTTGTTCTCCTTACGGAGCTTCGACCATCGTTGGGGCTCAAGGAGAACGGTTCCCTTCTGAAACGGAGCTCGAGGGAGCTCGCTACCAGGGAAAGTACTTGGCAATGTTAGCTAAAGCGCTCCGCGAGAAGAGAGAATGGATACTCAGCCATCTCAGGGAGCAACGAAGGTCCTAAAGGAGGAATTTCCGTGACAAGAACTCTCCTTCGCCTTCGGGGCGCGGTAGCCCTCGGAATGGTGGCCTTTGTTCTCTTCATGCTCGCAACAGGCGTTGTCCTCTGGATTGCGAGTCAGGGAGGAATCGTCCCTCAAGGGCTCTGGAGTTTCGCAAGCACAGCGCATCCTGTAGGGGGAGTGAGCTTCTTCATTCTCGGTGTGGTGCACATTGCCCTCAACAGGAAGTTTTTCCTGAGTGACCTTGCTATGCTCTTCAAAAAAGACAAAGGGTAGCGCTACCGCTTGAGGTCTTCGCGCATCCGCTCGTACTCTTCTTTCGTGATTTCCCCTCGGGCGTACCGGCGCTTGAGGATCTCAAGAGGGTCTTCCTCGTGGAAGCCCCAGTAGTACCAGTACCTCCTCCGTGGGGCAAGGGCAAGAAAGAGGAGCACGAAAAAGAGAATCACAAAGAGGGCCATGAGAATTCCTCCTCCCCACATGAACCATCCGTGGGGCATATAGATGTACCGGCATCCCCAAAGAGGTGTGAAGACAAGACCCACATGTATCACCTCGCACCCATTATATACCCCTTTGGGGACAGAAATGTGAAGAAAGTTTGAAGAAAGTATGAAGGTAGGCTCCCTCAAAGGAACCCACCCCACGTAAGGTTAAGAAAGCGGCTTTTCAAGAGGAACCTCAACCACCCCAAGGGTATGGGGAGGAAGAGAAAGGGGGGAGGAAAGGGAGAACTTCGAGGATACAGGAGTAATTCGGTCCGGATGGGTGAAGTCGTTCTCGGCAGCAATATCTCCGGTGAGAACAGAAAGGGTGGCCTCCTTCCCCACGGGGAGATCCGAAAGGTCGAGGGTTACTTTGCACTCCTCGTCTTTGTGGAAGTTCACCATGGCTATACTCAGGACGCTGCGAGCGGCATCGTAAGTAGCCGAGGCATCGAAGTACGGCACCCGCTCCACGGCAAAGGAATTCCGGCCCTCAAGGAAGCTCTTTGCCCGGATGGAGTAGTACTCGGTGCATACTTCGCACCCCAAGCGCACGAGTCCCGTGTGGTTCACGAAGAGATCGAACACATGGTAAATAGGGGTGAGCACCATGGCGTCCTTTTTGGTCTTGATCATTCCCAGGACGTTCACCATCTGGGCAAGGTTGGCCATGCCGACAACATCGCTCAAGCGGTGGAGCACAAGGAAAATCCCTGCAGCAAAGAGGGCATCCTTCAGGGCGTAGGGTTCTTCAAGGTACACAGCACCCTTTTCTTCCATTTCCTTCTCGTGGTCCACCTGGTACCAGATGTTCCATTCGTCGAAGGCAATTTTCACGTGGTCCATACGGGTGCTTTTGATGAGGCTTGCGAGAAGCTTTAGACGTTCCTCTACGTAGTACGCTGCGGCGACAGTTTCGTAGTAGTCCGGAGAGCCGTGGTACTGGTGGATGGAGATGAAGTCGATGACCTTCCCGGCGTGCTTCAGGACGGTAAGATCCCATTCCGGGTCATCCGCTCCCACGGCGATAACCTTGATGGAGGGATCGACAGTCTTCATGAAGGTGGCGTACTGGCGAAGTTTCTCTGCGTACTCTTGAGCACTGCAATGGCCCACCTGCCAGGGACCGTAGACCTCATTTCCAACGCCCCAGTACTTCACCCGGTAGGGCTTGGGATGGCCGAATTTCTTCCGGAGCATCGCGTACTTCGTCGGGGTATCGAGGTTGCAGTACTCCAGCCAGTGCAGGGCCTCATCAAGGGTTCCCGTTCCAAGGCTCACGGTGAGGTATGGTTCTGCTCCTATCCTCCTACAGTACTCGATGAACTCATCGGTCCCAAAACGGTTGCTCTCAAGCCCTCCCCAGATGTAGTTCAAGAGCTGAGGGCGTTCCTCCTTTGGTCCAATGCCATCCTCCCAGTGGTACGCCGAGGCAAAATTCCCTCCCGGCCAGCGGAGCACGGGGCATTTGATACGCCGTACCGCCTCGAGAACATCTCTCCGGAAGCCCGAAGCATCCGCGAGGGGAGAATCCTCATCGAACACTCCCCCGTAGATGCACCGACCAAGGTGCTCGATGAAGTGTCCGTAAATGAGAGGACTGATGGTTCCTACCTTTGTTCCCCAAACTCTGACGCAACAATCCATAATGGAGCCTACCTCCTTATTCAATCCAAGGATTGGCGTATATCACTTCTCCTCCCGCGAGAATTACGATGCGGGTATTTGATCCCCGTCTCCATGTTTAACCCGACACCCATTTTCAAGCCCTAGACGAGTCGAAAACTAAACGTTCACCTCCTCGCAAATGAGAAGAATTCTCGGTCGACCTCTCTCACGCTCTCTCGACAGGATGGCCCTATGCAATTGCTTAAGCCACTTTGCACACCGTTTTCAAGCTCCATCAATAGGCCTCTCTAAACCTAAAGTACCTAAGCTGCAGGAATGTCACGCCAAAGACCAACAAAAACAGTATCCAGGCTATAGATGAAGCATAGTCCATGTTAAAAAACTCGAAACCTTGATAATATGTGTACAGAACCAGGGTTTCCGTGCTAAAGAGAGGACCACCGCCAGTCATCACGTAGACTTGATCAAACACCTGGAACGAAGAAATAATACTATCTGCAACAACAAAGAGCAATGCGGGACGAAGCATTGGTAGAGTAATATACCTAAAGCATTGCCAGGGCCCGGCTCCATCGACTTTAGCAGCATCATAAAGGGATTCTGGAATACCCTGTAACGCCGCAATAAGGATTACCATTGTAAATCCTAACCATTTCCAAATACCAACTAAGATGACAGCCGGCATGGCCCAGGTTGTGCTTCGCAACCATTCCGAGCTTGGCAAATGAAGCAATCGAGAGTAGTAAGAGATAATCCCAATATCGGGATCCATCAAAAACTTCCATGCTATAGCAAGTATGGCGAACGACCCGATAGCCGGCAAAAAATAAACCGCTCTAAAGAAAGTTGTGCCTCTAAGTTTCTGAGTGAGAATCACAGCGAGGAACAAGCTAAAAACGACCCTCGCGGGTACAACACCCAGAGTATAGTAAAGCGTATTCCACAGTGCGTTCCAAAAACGAGAATCAGCAAACAGCTGACGATAATTAGACAGACCTATAAAGGGGTGCTCAGGGATTAATGGATTCCAGTCATGAAGGCTAAGCCAAACAGCCTGTATAATTGGCCATATCACGAAAACGCTTAGGACTAAGATGCTAGGCAACACAAACAGGTACCCTGCACGGGCTTGTCGGTTCCTAAAAACGGATCTTATTATTTTTGCCCAGCTCGATCTAGGCATCACTTAATCACCCGCCTAAGAAAAGACTGGTCCTCCCTCCTAAGAGAGGGATGGAGCCTTTCCCTAGCGAACGAAGGGGGCTTTCTCTCCTCGAAAAGGATCGAACACCAAAAAGAGAAAGAAGGATGGGGCAGGGCTCTCACCATGACTAAGCCCTGTCCCATCCCTAACTAATTCACCTTTGTTTAGCAAGCACAGCGTTCATCTTTGCGGCGGCCTCCTTAAGCGCCTCCTCAGCCGATTTTAAACCACGTGTAGCTTCCTGAATCGCCTGCATAATGATGGTGTCGATTTCGGCGTAGTTCTCTAGTCCAGGGAGGTAAAACCGAGCGTAAGGCGCTGCAGCCGCAAACTTGGGCACAAAGGGATTTTCCCCGAGCATTGGATCGTCAATCAAATCAATCCGTGCCGGAGGAAAACCGGTATTCACTGCCCAATAAATCTGAGATTCTTTGCTATTCCAGAACTTAAAGAACTCATATGCGGCATCTTTACGCAGGGTCTTGCTATTCAGAAGCATAAGCACACTGTCCGCTAAAGTGACACGCCCCGCAGGACCCTCAGGAATAGGTGCAACATCATATTCTATACCTGCTTTTGTGTACCCGGTGGTCATCCATGGACCGTTCATTTCCATAGCCGCTTTCTGTGTCTCGAATAACTTATCCGCTTCGGCTCCCGTTAATCCAACCGGGGAGATTCTATGCTTAATAATAAGGCTCGCCCAAACTTCGACAGCCTCAACTGTTTTAGGATCGTCGAGCATGGACTTCTTTCCATCAGGAGCTACAAAATCACCGCCATTGCCCCAGACAAGAATCGGCCACATTGGGATAGTCTCGTGGTCCGCTAAAGCTAATCCATATTGGTCTATTTTGCCATCGCTATCTTTATCCTGGGTCAATCTAATGATGGCCTCTTGCCACTCAGCCCAATTTGCTGGAGGGTTGTCCGGGTTCAGTCCCGCTTCTCTGAATAGAGACTTGTTGTAATACAGCATCAAGGTAGCAAAATTCATTGGTACGGCGTACATCCTGCCACCATATTTCATAAGTTCTATCAGCGCAGGAGGAAACACTGCGGGATCCAGCCCGTCCACATTATACAGTTCGTCAAGAGGCATAATAACCCCCGCCTTGGCAAACTGAGGAAGATATTGGAAGTGCACACCAGCAATGTCAGGTTCTCGGCCCACTACCATGGAGGAGAGCAATTTCTGCATCAGACTGTCCCAGGGCATGATATCCATCTGGACCTCTATATTTGGATGAGTTTCGTTAAACTTTTCTACGAGCGCTTCCACCGCTGGTCGATCTGGGCCGGTAAAACCATTCCAGAAGGTCAAGGTTACCTTTTCAGCTGCTCGCAGAGGGACACAATACACCATCAACCCAGAAACCAAAAGGAACACCAATATCCACTTTGTGGTCGTCCCCTCTCTCCTCATCTCTCCTTCCTCCTTTCGTTTTATTCTATTCAGAAACTAACTCAAAGAAAGAACCACCAAACCAAGAGGTTAAAATTCGCCATTTTCCAAGTTATACCCTTTCACCCCACCACCTCCCTTTTGTCGCCAATAAGGCTGCCAAAGAACCTTTGAGCTCCTTCGCATCCCTTAAAATAAGCCTTGGAAAGACCCTTGTACTCGAACAGGACTTCCTTAAACAAGCGTCATTATTCTTTCAAACCGGTTAACACTATACCCCTCACAAAATACCTTTGAGCAAAGAGAAAACCTAAAATCAGAGGAGCTAACGCAATCGTTGCACCAGCCATCAAGATGGCGTATTCCACTACATGTTTCCCCATGAAGAGAGCCAATCCAGCCGGTAAGGTACGCATTCTTGTCGAGGTAGTCACAATCAAAGGCCAGAGAAGATCGTTCCAATTGTACATGAAGTGAAATACGGCCAAAGTTGCTAGTGCTGGCTTGGACAAAGGCAGAATAATCTGCCAATAAATCCGAAACTCGCTACAACCATCGATACGAGCTGCATCTTCGAGGGCGGGAGGAATGGTCAAAAAGAACTGGCGCAACATAAATATTCCAAAGGCATTCGTTGCCCGCGGTACAATCAAGGCAGCATACGTGTTAACCCAACCCATCCTGTAAATAGTGACAAACAGGGAAATCATAATAACGTGGAAGGGCACCATAAGGGTTGCGAGAATAACCAGGAAAATCACGTCACGCCCGGGAAAGGATAGGCGAGACAGGGCGTAAGCCGTTAAAGAGTCTAGAAATAACGAAAGCAGGGTAACCGAACCAGCAAATATTAGCGTGTTAAGGAAGAAAACACTAAAGGGAATCCGCTTCCAGATATCCACATAATTAGCAAGAGTGATATCTCGCGGAAAAAGCCGCGGCGGATAGGTAACCACATCTGCTTCGGGCTTGAAAGAGGTAAGAAACATCCATGCGAAAGGAAAGACTATAAACACTGCTACAAGACTCAAAACCAAGTAAACTGCGACTTTCTTTAAGCATCCCCCCTTGCCTCCTAAAGGTTTCCCACCACTTGTGATCAACGCCTTGTCGCCCCCTTCATTCTAAGTAATGGCATTGTTCCTCCTAAAGAACTCTCCCCCTCCGGAGACACTGCTAACACAGGCTCCTGCACCAAGCCCTACTCTTTGGTACAAACCCTAAACTCTAAAATGCTTACCGAATGAGGGAGAAAGAGATGAATAAACTTATTTCCAGCCTCATCCACAAAGGAAGAACGAACACGTACCCGCGACGGTTGCTCGAAGGAATTAGTATCAAGCGCATCGCACCCATTAAGCTCGTACTTTTTGACACCTGTTTCTACCGGAACACCAAGTACTTCTATTTGGGTTTCTATTGGTTCACTACGGTGTCGATTAATTACGGCTAAGAAAATCTTCTTTCCCTCTTCATCGCAAGAAGCGGCCGCGTCTAGCAATGGAATAGCCTCGTTCTCGCTGATTGCTCCGATACTTGGTATAGAGAAAGTATCACACTCCACCCCGCTTTCCAGAAGAATAGAACCGAAGTGGTCTCGATATAGCTTGAATGCCCAATACAGGGGGGTGAGAAGGACACTCGTTTCGTTGGTAGATATCACTCCTAAGGCGTTCACTAGCTGAGCTATATTTGTTATCCTAACTCTTTCTGGGAAAAGGAAGAAGGCATGAAACATACCCGCGACATATAGTCCATCTCGAAGGAGATAGTTCTCTTCCAGACCATTGATTGATACATTCCACTCATCATAAGCAAGATCGATTCTTTTTCTGGAGGAGAAACAATCCAAAACCCTAATGTTTTCCGCAAGTATATGTTTCATCTCCTCAGAAAACCCCACAATAGGGTAATAAAGCTCTTCATCGGAGGGCTTTTTGTCAAGAGCCTGCAAAAACTCAGCCCCAGGAACATAGTGATGAGCAGAAAGATAATCAATAGCATCGTTGACAATCATTAGGACTCTCTTGTTCCATGGGTAAAAATCCGCGCCACTACTTCGACCCACCTCGTTAACTCCTACCGCTACAAGAACAATGTTGGGGTCTACAGCCTGCATCGTGCGAACAAACTCGA
>JACIZN010000053.1 GCA_014359405.1 Candidatus Caldatribacterium sp. | reverse complement strand
CGGTACATCCGCATCCGCGGAAGGAAGGCCTCGGCGTACGCCGAGGCCTCCTCCGCAGTCTTGTGCATTTTCCAGTTCCCAGCAGCAATGAGGAGACGACCCATGCAAGGACCCCTTTACCTCATCATGTACTGAGCAAGGTCAACTACACGGCAAGAGTACCCCCACTCGTTATCGTACCAGGCAAGAACCTTCACCATATTGCCGATGACCTTGGTGGAGAGAGCATCAACAATCGAAGATTCCGTGGTATGGAGGAAGTCCATCGACACAAGAGGCTCTTCACAGTAGGCAAGAATGCCCTTGAGCTCTCCCTCGGCGGCTTTCTTTAAGGCCTCGTTCACTTCTTCTTTGGTTGGCTCTTTCTCGACCACTGCCACAAAGTCCACAATGGAGACATCGGGAGTGGGTACGCGAATGGCCATGCCGTCGAGTTTCCCCTTGAGATCAGGAATAACCTCACCCATGGCTACAGCAGCACCGGTCGTCGTAGGGATCATGGACATGGCTGCAGCCCGGGCTCTCCGGAGATCCTTGTGGGGAAAGTCGAGAATAACCTGGTCGTTCGTGTACGCATGGACAGTGGTCATAAAACCTCGCTGGATCTTAAAGTTCTCGTGCAAAACCTTGACAATCGGAGCAAGACAGTTTGTCGTGCAAGAAGCATTTGACACAATATGGTGATTCGCTTTATCGTACATAGTGTGGTTTACGCCCATAACGATGGTCACATCGGGGTTCTTGGCAGGAGCGGTGATCAAAACCTTTTGAGCTCCTGCTTGGAGATGCAGAGAGGCTCCCTGACGATCGGTAAACTTTCCAGTCGATTCGATAACGAGTTCCACTCCCAAGTCCTTCCAGGGAAGCTGAGCAGGGTCTTTCTGGGCAAAAACCTTAATGCTCTTTCCGTCGACGATGAGGGAATCCTCTGTTGCCTCAACCTTGTTTGGAATCCTCCCATGGACAGAATCGTACTTTAAAAGATGGGCAAGAACCTTGGCGCTTGTAAGGTCGTTGACCGCCACGACCTCTATGTCACCGCCGACCTCAAGAATTCTTCGAAACACCAGTCGCCCAATCCTTCCAAAGCCGTTAATTGCGACTTTCATTGCTCCTACCTCCTTTGCCTGAATGACTTGAGCACCTTATGATACACAAACTCCTAAAAAAACGCAAGAAAAGAGTACCGAGGAGGTACTCTTTTCTTGCGCGCACTTCATATAATGGCCCTTTCGGTGTTGATATCGAATACGTGCATCTTGCTGGTGTCAACGACAATCTTCATGCTGGCTCCGACCTCGGTATGCGTCTGCATATCGAGGACGGCAACGATGGTGTGCGGACCCGAGGTGAGGTAGATAATCTGTTCAGAGCCGAGAGGTTCGATAACGTCCACCACTGCATCAATAACGTTGCCATCGTCCCGAAGCATTTCCTTAGAAACAGCAAGATCGTACACGTCCTGCGGACGAATACCGAAGGTCACCTCTTTGTTCACATAAGGCTCAAGGGCGGCTTTGTACTCAGCAGGGACTTTAATCTTGAAGGAACCCCCATCGAGTACAAGGGTGTCGTTCTCCTTTTTCAGGGTCACGTCGAGGAAGTTCATGGAAGGGGTACCGATGAAACCGGCAACGAATTTATTGATGGGCTTGTTGTAGAGCTCAAGAGGAGTTCCAACCTGCTGCACGACGCCGTCTCGCATGACAACGATACGGTCTCCAAGGGTCATTGCCTCAACCTGGTCGTGGGTAACGTAAATCATCGTGGTTTTCAGGCGGTCGTGGAGCTTTGCGAGTTCAGCCCGCATTTGAACACGGAGCTTGGCGTCGAGGTTCGAAAGGGGTTCATCGAAAAGGAACACCTTGGGGTGACGGACGATGGCCCGACCGACAGCAACTCGCTGCCTTTGTCCTCCAGAGAGTTGCTTCGGCTTCCGGTAGAGGAGTTCCTGGATACCAAGAATTTCAGCTGCTTCCTTAACTCGTCGGTCAATTTCGTCTTTGGGGAATTTCCGGAGACGCAACCCAAAGGCCATGTTATCGTACACGTTCATGTGAGGGTACAGAGCGTAGTTCTGAAAGACCATGGCAATGTCGCGGTCTTTGGGTGGCACATCGTTGACAAGAACATCGTCAATGTAGATTTCACCTTCATCCACTTCTTCAAGTCCCGCGATCATCCGAAGAGTTGTGGTTTTTCCGCACCCCGAGGGACCAACGAGAACCACAAATTCCTGATCCTTGATTTCGAGACTCACGTTATTGACTGCGATAACGTCTCCAAACCGCTTCACAACGTTCTTCAAGGTAACACTCGCCATCTATGTTCCCCCTTTTCGAAAAAATGGAGAGTTCACCACTCAGAAACATTTTAAAAGATTCCAGTTCCTCTGTAAACCCTAAGGGGCTTGCGACTGCCCAAGAAAGCTGGTATATTGTGGTCGATTCTAACCAAAATGGAGAAAGCGGGGATAGACATGGCTAAGTGTGAAGTTTGTGGGAAAAAGAGTGCCTTTGGAAACCAAATTAGCCACTCCCATCGGGTGAGCCGAAGGCTCTGGCGACCGAACATCCAGAGGGTACGGGCTATAGTGGGAGGAAAGGTGCAGCGACTCTACGTGTGCACTTCCTGCCTCAAGGCGGGAAAGGTGCAAAAAGCATGAGCCCGATAGAGTTCTCTATCGGGCTCTCAGTACACCCGAATTCGCGCCGAAAGGCGCCGCACGGTCTCTCGGATGTCTGAAGCGGTAAACACGAGGGACCCCGCTACGATAATTGAAGCTCCGCAAGATGCGAGAAACTCGATGTTTTCCTCTTTAACCCCACCATCAATCTCCACGTCAACTTTGAGTCCTCTCTCCCGAATCATCTTACGAAGGGCGCGAATTTTCTCCTCCATTCCGGGGATGAACTTTTGACCCCCAAAGCCTGGATTCACGGTGAGAAGGAGCACAAGGGCTACTTTTTCAAGGACATGGTCAAGAATGGTAAGAGGTGTCCCAGGACATAGAGCAAGACCGCTTTTCTTACCCAATCTGGCAATATCCTGGAGTACGGCGTCAAAATCCGGCACCGCTTCCACATGGAAGCTTATGAGATCAGCCCCGGCCTGGGCAAAGTCCCGCACGAATTGCCGTGGGTTATCCATCATGAGGTGCACATCGATGAAGGCCTCAGGGAGTATCTTCCGAACGGCCTCAACAATGAGGGGACCAAAGGTGAGGTTGGGAACAAAGTGTCCGTCCATGACATCCACATGGATAATCTCTGCGCCACCCTCCCAGGCCGCAAGGAGCTGTTCGCGAAAGCAAGAGAAATCACAGGAAAGAATCGAAGGAGCAAGCTTTGCCACCTATCTCCCTCCCCTACTCGAGCTTCTTTTCCCAGTAGTAGTACCCATTGAGGAAAATGATGACTTTCCCCTTCCCCTTGGTGGATGCCGAAACTTCGACGAGTTCTTCACCCTGGTGTTCCCGCTCGTACACAACTCGTTCTCCCAGCTCGTCCTGAACCACCACCTGGACGGTGATGGGGTTTTGAGAGGAAGGAAGAACAAAGCGAAGGTTGAGGGCTTTCTGTCCCTCAACCTGCGGTTGAGGCTGCTCTCTTCCCCGGGCTACCTGGAGACGGACGCCACTTCCCCGAGGCAAAAACTCTCCCCCCTCTGGGTCCTGTCCAACGACGATTCCAGAGGGCCGTTCTGCCGAGGGAACCTCTTCTGTAGCCTCGACAACGAGACCGCTCTGGGAAAGTACTTCCTGAGCCTCCTCGAGACGAAGGCCAACCACATCAGGGACTTGGACTTCCTCGACCTCTTTTGCCTTTCCCGCCGAAACGAGAAGGTTCACACTACTCCCCAAGGAGAGTTTTGTCCGGGGCGAAGGGTTCTGGGAGATAACATACCCCTGGGGAAGAGTATCATGGCTCACCTCGACCACCCTTCCAACCCGCAAACCTTGAGCCTCAAGAAGGCTCTGCGCCTCTTCAAGGCTTTTACCCCGAACATCCGGAAGAATGACCTGTCCTTCTCCTTGAGGACCAGGGAGCATACCCGATAACATGCCACCATTGACCACCACCTGCAGGCGACTGCCTCTTTTTGCTCTTACGCCAGGAGGAGGATCCTGCTCGAGCACCACAAGGGAGGGAACGTTCGCATCCTGTACCACCTGTGCCACCTCAAGCCGAAAGCCAAGACGGGCTGAACGGTTCAAAGCCTCAAGAAGTGGCATGTTTCGCACATCAGGAACAGGTACACTGCCCCCAGCAATGTACCTCTCAAAAAAAAGGAATCCCACGAAAAAGCTCACAAAAAGACCAAGCCCAAAGAGAAACGTTGCTCCAAAAACCCTGCCGAGAAACTCAAGGAGATGCGATCCCTTCGCTTTCTCCCTTTCCTTCATTTCACTTTCCTCCAGGCTGCAATAAAGAACCCATCACAGAAGTACTCATGGGGCCAGATGAAAACGAATCCTTCATTCTCCCAAGGGGCAATGCCATTGCCCAATCGTACCCGCTCGATTTCTGCTCCCTTCCTTCTCTCGAAAGCTTCGACAACTCCAACAGTCTCTTCCCGGGTCAAAGCGCATACAGAGTATACCACGAGCCCTCCGGGTTTGACTACGCGAAGAAGAGAAGAGAGGAGCTCAAGCTGCTTCTCCGCACAGAGTGCTACATCTTCCTTCTGTACTCGGAGCAGAACCTCTGGGTTCCTGCGGATGGTACCAAGGTTTGAGCAAGGAGCGTCAAGAAGAACCCGATCCGCAATATTCAGGAAAGCATCGGGAAGCTTGAGGCAATCGAGAACTGCCGGTTGCACTATGGTGACACCACTTCGCCTGAGTAATTTCTCGAGAGTCCTGATGCGTTTCTTGTTCCTATCCCAAGCAAAGATACGTCCTTTGTTCTCCATGAGTTGAGCAAGGAGGAGGGTTTTTCCTCCAACCCCACAACAGGCATCCACAACGCACTCTCCGGGTTGCGGGCGAACGAGGTGCCCCACAATCTGGGAACCCAGATCCTGGGGGTAGAAGAGTCCCTGAGTGTACTCTGGAGTTTGCAGAAGCTCCGAGTAACTTGCAACAACCTCGAGAGCCCCCTGAAGAAGAGTTTTTCTGCTCGGAATACCCCGCTGGGCAAGGAGGTCCTGCAGTTTTTCTTCACCCACCCGCAACGTATTGACTCGGACAAAAAGAGGGGGCGGAAGAGCCAGAGAACGTAGAAGGGTGGAAACCGCCTCTTTTCCAAGAACCTCTCTCCATTCTTCCTCAAGCCACCGAGGCACATCCACTCCCCACTCCCCCGCCTCTCCCCGGTACTTTACGAGGTCCCTGCTTACACCACGGAGAACCGCGTTAACAAGGGGAGCAAAAGCAGGGTATCCTCCTTCTTTCACCACTTCAACCCACTCATGAACAGCAGCAAAAGGGGGTACATGAGTGTGGAAGAGGAGCTGGAATATTCCCAGGCGAAGGACATTATGGACCACGGGAGGAAGCCTTTCCCAGCGGGGAAGAAAACCCTTCGCAAGGGCATCAAGCTTCTCTCGAAACTTCACCACTCCCCGCACAAGGCTCACGAGGAGATCCCGCTCATGAGGTGTGTATTCCCGCGAGCAGGCAGTATACGCCTGGTCAAGAAAAACAATCTTTCCTTCCTCAAGGCGAACAAGGAGAGAAAGGGCGTCGCGGCGATACCTGTCAACCAATACTTCTACTCCCTGCTTTCCCGCAAAAGGAAGAGTCGCACAAGTTGCAGTGCAGCCATCGCAGTTGCTGCAACGTAAGTTAAAGCAGCTGCCTGGAGCATTTGCCGAGCCAGGGGTTTCTCATCCCTATCGATGAGTCCGAACCGCTCCAAGATGTTCAGGGCTCTCCGGCTGGCATTGAATTCCACAGGAAGGACCACAAGCTGAAAGAGCACCGCAGCACTGAAAAGGAGAATACCAATATCCATGAGCGGTCGGAAAGCGAAGAGAAAGCCCAAGAAGAAGAGGGGAAGAGCAAGCTGTGACCCAAACCCTGCTACAGGAACGAGAGTACTCCGGAGAGCAAAAGGAGCATAGCCTTCACGTTTTTGGAGAATATGCCCCACCTCATGAGCCACAATGGCAAGGTCCGCTATGGAGGTTCCACGGGCTACCGCCTGCGAAAGACGCAAGGCCTCCCGAGACGGATCGTAGTGATCTGTCAAGGCCCCAGGAATTTCCTCAACCCGTACACGGAGCCCAAGACGTTCAAGAAGCTCTGCCGCAACTTGCCACCCGGAAAGACCCACGCGAGCCCTCTTCCTCGAAAGGAGTGCATATGTCTGTGTCACCTTTGCGTGCGCATAGAGAGCAAGAATAAGCGCAGGGATGAGGAGAAGAAAGGTCGGGTCGAAAAAGAACACTTCACCTCACCTCCTAACCAATAGTCTGGCCTTCAGCAACACGGTATCCACAAACAAACTCCCACGCCGACATGGATCGTCTCCCTTCCGGCTGGAGTCTCTCCAAAACCACCAATCCCTCTCCCGTGCACACCAAAATTCCCCGATCCCTCTCTATACGGTAAATAGTCCCGGGAGGACAAGAAGTTCCATCCTCCCTCTCCCAGGAAGCTCCAAGAACCTTGAGGCGTTTCCCCTTGAAGAAGGTGTAAGCTCCTGGAGAGGGAAAGAAGGCCCGAACCTGGCGAACAATGTACCAGGAAGGACTCTCCCAGAGGATGCGGGCTTTCTCCTTTTCCACAAAGGGCGCGTACGATGGTTCTCCCTCCTGAGGTCGAGGTATCACCTTGCCACTCCTCCAGGCGGGCAGAGTCTCACAGAGCAATTTTCCTCCCGTTGTGCCGAGTCGCTCAACAAGGGAGAGATAGGTGTCGTCTGGTGCCACAGGAACAGGTTGCTGCGCCAGTATTGGCCCGGTATCTACTCCCTCGTCCATGAGCATAATGGTGACCCCGGTCACCTCGTCACCGTTGAGAATTGTCCAGCGAATAGGGTCAGGACCACGGTACTTAGGGAGAAGAGAGGCATGAACGTTGAGGCAACCAAGGGGAGGAAGAGAGAGAATTTCCTTTTTGAGAATTTGCCCGTAAGCCGCAACCACAATGGCATCGCACTCAAGAGATCGGAGAAGATTCACAAAGTCTGGGCTATTCACTCGCTCCGGCTGCCACACGGGAAGCCCCAGACGTTTGGCTTCCACTCCTACTGGAGGTGGCGAAGGACGCAAACCCCTTCCCGTCGGACGATCCGGGCGGGTGACAACTCCAAGGATCTCAAAACGGGTATCCTGCGCTAACTCGGTAAGAACCTTTACTCCAAAAAGCGGCGTTCCCATAAAAACGAGGCGCAAATTTACAAAGACCCCCCACGAGCAATTTTTTTGAGCTTGTTACTCAGAAGGAGCCTCTTTGCCGGATGGAGACGGTCCACAAAGAGAATTCCATCGAGATGATCGATTTCATGCTGAAAAACTCGGGCAAGAAGTCCCTCAGCTTCGATCCTTATCTCTTTTCCCTGAAGGTTAATCCCCCGAACGACAACCCGAAGCGCCCGCTCAACCTTTCCGTAGACTTCAGGAATGCTCAGGCAACCCTCTTCTCCAAGTTCTTTTTCCGAACTCACGGCGGTGATTTCAGGATTGATGATGACCAAATCCTCTTTCGTTTCAGGATGGAGCACGGTGATAATCCGAAGAGGAACCCCGACCTGGTTTCCCGCAAGACCTATACCCGAAAAGGCGTGCATCGTTTCTCGCATGTCCTGGGCAAGATCCACAATTTCCTGGGTAAGATCGGTGATCGGACGAGCTTTTTCCCGAAGCACAGAACTTCCGTATTTTTCGATAACTCGAAGCGACATTACGCATCCTCCTCACGGAAAGACAGGCTCAAAAGACCATTCTGCCCCCGAGCGGGGAAATGCCTGAGCACACATGGCAAACACCTTTTCTGCATCCTCATCGGCATAGCGAATGACGAGTTCTGCACTTCTTGCACGTTCCTTTCGAGGACGCACACTCGAGAAAGGCCCAAGAACCTGAATCCCCTGAGCCACGAAGAGATCTTTCACGGATTTGAGAACCTGTAACGCCACTGCTTTATTCCGAGCCCGGACAATGATTCGGAAAAGGCGCACAAAAGGAGGATAGAGGAGAATTCTCCGTTTTTCAAGCGATGCCGCATAGAAAGAGGACCAGGGCTTGAGGAACTCATGAAGCTGTGCAAGGCTCCGCTGGCTCCCCTGAACCACCACCTGGGCCTCTCTGGGAAGAAGCCGCACAATCTTCTGCAAACGGAGGTAGAACTCCTCCCGAGCTCCTACTTCAGGAAGGCTCAGCCACTCGTCAAGGGAATGAACCACAAAAAGAGAAGCCCGCTCAAGAATGCTCTCCCGCAGGAGAGCACTCGTCCCCACAAGGATAGAGGGAGCCCTAATTTCCCCTCTCCATCCCTCTTCATCGCTTTCCGGGTCGACCCGCTCCTTCCACACCCACGGGAATGCCCTTTCAACCTCTTCGAAAACCTTCTCTATGCCCTGTCCCCATTCCTCCCAATGTATACCCCCACAGGATGGGCACGCACTTTCGGGGACTTTTTGAAAATGGCAGATAGGACATACAAGGAGGGTAAAATCCCGATGGTACCGAAGGGCAATGCCACAAGAGGGACACGTATAGTAAAAGCCGCACTCCTGACAACCCAAGGCTGTAGCGTAACCCGTCTTCTGCACCCATATAAGGACGACTCCACCTTCCTGCACCGTTTTAGCGATGAAAAACCGAGTGGGAGGGAAAAGGGAGTACTTCCTCCACTTACGCCGGGCAACAACCCCCCGGATGTTCCCCGCAGCTTGGGGCGCAGAGGACGTACCCCTCACATCTACAGCCTTTTTCGTCCACCCAAAGTACACCCGCAGAGGAGGAACAGCACCAACAATGTGCAAGTGCCCTCCAAGGAAGCGCACTCGTTCTTCAAGGACCTCGGTAATGTTGCAACGAGGAGTTCGATCGGGAAAATACCCCTTCTCTTCAGGGTCAAAGAGAACAAAAACCTGGAGGTCCCGGTGGGGAAAAGAAAAAGCAGCCATCCGAGTTCCCACGACGACCTCAAAATCTCCCTCAACGACGCGCAAGAACGCACCGAGTCGTTCACGGGTACCCAAACGACTGTCGTAGCGCACAATGGATGAAGGGGAAAGAAGTGTCTTCAGGAAGTCCAAAAAGGCATCCTCCCGCTCAAAATCTGGGAAGAGAAAGAGAACCTTTTTACCCTCTTCTTGAGCCTTCTTGAGAATCCTTGTGGCGAAAATCTCCCGTTCCTCCGTTCGGGGAATTTCCCAAAAGGAAAAACTTGAGGAGGATAAAGAGGACTCTGCAAAAGGCCACCTTTCGGGCTCCACCCGCAAGACCCCGGTCTTAAGGAATTTCTCCCAATCCTTCCCGGAAATGCCGCATCGTTCCCGGAAGAGGAAACCATTAATCCCCCCAGGTGGAAGAGAACCCAGTTGCTCACGAAAAGTGGAAATATTCTCTCCCTCAAATACCCGGAGAGAGAGGTAACGCCTGTACGACTTACGGGAGGGTGGTACAGAAGAAGCAATGATCTCCCCAAGAGGAACAAGGTAGAGCACGGAAAGCCTTCGAAGAAAGGCAAGGAAAGGAGGGGGGAGAGGGGGAAGAGGTTCTACGGCGCGGATTTCCTTAAGCCCTTCGACTTCTTCTCCACCCCATTCCACCACCCAGCCGGTCATAATCCGGTTGTGGAAATCCACCTCAACGGTGCTTCCCAACTGGAGATCCCGGGAGAGCGAATCAGGAACCGCGTAGGAAAAAGTTCGAAAGAGGGGGAGAGGAAGAGCAACCTGGACGATAGACTTCATGAGAGGAAATGGGATACGAGATGAGCGACAATTTCCTCAGCCACGTCGGTTTTGGGAAGGAGAGGAAGCTCCACTTCGTTCCCCTTCCGGTCGAGAATCCATACCTTATTGGTCGAGGCGGCGAACCCCGTTCCCTCTTGCCCCACAAGGTTAGCCACCATTACGTCCACCTTTTTTGCGCGGAGCTTTCGTCGAGCCTCTTCAAGGACGTTTTCGGTTTCAGCACAGAAACCCACCACAATTTTTTCACCCTTTCTTTCTCCTATTTCCCCAAGGATATCAGGATTCGGAACAAGGGAAAGAGTGAGATTACTCCGGCCTCGCTTGATCTTCGTCGGAGAAAAGGAAACAGGGCGAAAGTCTGAAACCGCCGCACACATGATCAGGACATCGCACCACTCAAAGGACCGAAGAACAGCCTCTCGCATGGAAAGCGCCGTTTCTGCAATTTCCCACTCAACCCCAAAGGGAACTCGAACAGAAAGAGCACCCGCGATGAGCTTAACTTCTCCACCCCACGCACGGGAGACGCTCGCCAGGGCACATCCCATGAAACCACTTGAAGGATTGGAAAAAAACCGCACCGGGTCTATCCACTCTCGGGTAGCTCCTGCAGTAATGAGAATTCTCTTTCCCTCAAGATGGCGAGGTACATGCAGAGCTTGAAAAACTGCCTCCACTATTTCCTCAACCTCCGGCAAACGCCCTTCCCCTTCCTCCCCGCAGGCCAGTTTTCCAGAAGAAGGAGGAATAACCCGCACCCCTCGTTGCTTGAGAATTTGCAGGTTTTCCTGCACCACCGGATTCCTCCACATGCTCACGTTCATGGCTGGCGCAAGGAGGACTTTCCCTGGCTCCACAAGGAGCAAGGTACTCAGGAGATCGTCGGCGATACCGTGAGCCATCTTCCCTATAATATTTGCCGTCGCAGGAGCAACGAGGATGAGGTCGTGGCTGCGCGCCAGGGAAATATGGGCTAAGGAGGCGCCCTCCTCAAAAGAATCGGTGTACACCCGTTGCCCCGTCACCGCTTCAAAAGAAACCCGTCCCACTATTTCAAGGGCATGGCGCGTCATGCAGGTGGTGACCTGAGCCCCTTTATCCGTGAGGTATCGCGCAAGGCTCACAACCTTAACCGCAGCGATACCCCCCGTAACCCCAAGAAGAATCCGCTTACCCTGGAAGAAAGAAGAGGGATGGTAGGGCGTCATTCCTCGGCAAACTCAAACTGAATTTTATCCTCAAGGACCTCCTGGAGAGCAATGAAAAGAGGCTTGTGAGGTTCCTTGAGTTCAACCAAGGGATGAGCTCCCTCGTTGAGCTGACGAACGCGCCGCGCCACCACAAGAGACAGGATATACGCATTACCCGTTTTCTTTACGAGGTCATCGATAGAGAACACGCACTTTCACCTCTCTCGGATCCGACAGCGCTCGGCAATGATAATGGCGCAGAGACGCTGTACCGCTTCTTCGAAGACATCGTTCACCACAAGGTAATTGTAGTCCTTGATGCACTGCATCTCAAGATTAGCGTTGGTCATCCGCAGGAGAATCTCGTCCTCTGGATCGGTGTTGCGTTTGCGCAGTCGTTCTTCAAGAACCCGAAGTGACGGGGGAGCTATGAAAATGAAAATCCCCTCCGGACAACTCCTCTTTACCTGGAGCGCTCCCTGAACATCAATTTCAAGAATAACATCAAAGCCTTCCTTTCGCCATTCCTCTATGGGACGCCGAGGCGTGCCGTAGTAGTTTCCGTGGACCTTTGCCCACTCTATGAACTCTCCCGCTTCTCTCATTCGCTCGAAAACCTCAGGGGTCACAAAGTAGTAGTCCACTCCGTTTTCCTCCCCCGGGCGCGGGGGACGCGTCGTACAGGAGATTGAGTACTTCAACCCGCTGCAGCGCTTCATGACCTCTTTTCGAAGGGTGCTCTTGCCTACTCCAGAGGGTCCAGAAATGACAAAAAGGAGGCCCGCCATGGCTACTCTACATTGTGCACTTGTTCTCGCATCCGCTCAAGTATGGTCTTCATGTCCACAACAAGAGAAGAAATCTCTTTATCCTGAGATTTGGCCCCGATGGTGTTCACTTCCCGGTGCATTTCCTGAAGGAGGAATTCGAGCTCTCGACCCACAACCCCATCCTGACTCAGGAGATTCCGGGCCCGTTCAATATGGGCCCTGAGCCGAACAATTTCTTCATGGATATCACTGCGGTCTACATAGAAGAGAACCTCCTGGAGAAGGAGAGCCTCGTCCACCTTCT
>JACIZN010000052.1 GCA_014359405.1 Candidatus Caldatribacterium sp. | reverse complement strand
GTCTTACAACCGCTTAAAGTTGAAGGAAGGCGCAACTTTGTTAGCTAGGTACAAAGAAGATCCGATTTTTGCCGTGTGGGAGTGTGGGAAAGGAAGGACAGCGGCTTTTGCTGCGGATATAGCTCCTCATGGAGCAACGAGAGAGTTTCTAGAGTGGGAGTATTTTCAAAAGTTGTGGAGCAACACAATGAGATGGTTGGCAAGAGAGCTTTAACTCTAGCTCTAAGAGGGGGGTGGAGTTTTTGAGACAAGAACAAGATGTGCAGGGTAAGAAGGGAAAAAAGAGGTGGCCGGTGATTGATACTCATTGTCACATCGGTGTTAATCCCTTGATAACTTTTATCGCCGAAGAAGAGCTGATCCCTTGGATGGATAAGTACCACATTGATATTCAGATCTGCTTCCAAGTTAATGAAGGTTTTCATCATCGTACTCCAGAGTGGAATCCCTACGTTGGCAACGACTACGTAGCAAAAATTCAAAGAATGTTTCCTGGAAGAGTTATAGGGTTGACTACTATAAATCCTTGGCTTCAGCCTCCAAGCGTTTACGGAGACGAGAGCAAGCATGCAGGTAAAAGATTCGATTTGATCAAGGTGAATCCGGCTTTAGAGGAAGTTGAGAGAGCAATTGGCGAGCTTGGTCTTTGGGGGCTAAAAATGCATCCTCTTGAGCACAACTATGCGATAAACAATCCTAAGATTATTTTTCCTATTATGGACAAACTTGTGGAAATGCAGGAAAAGACGGGGAGAAAGCTCCTTGTTGTGGTCCATGCCATGGGTGATAGCCTTAACAACTCTCCTGAAGCCTTAGCGGATGTTGCTAAGAGATACCCCCAACTTCTATTTATTATGGCTCATTCTGGATTTGTTTGGGCTTATGGTACGGTTGCCCATATGTTAGTGGACATACCTAATGTAATGTTTGATCTTACTACTTGTCCTCAAAAGTCTGTTGTTTATGAGGCTTACAAAAAAGTCGGTGCCGAAAGATTTACCGCCGGTTCTGATGCTCCCTTTGCTTCACCTGCAGTTAAAGAAGCAATTGTTAGGGACCTGGTCTGTAATGAGGAAGAGGCTGAATTGGTTCTCGGAGGGAATCTTGCCAGGTACCTGGGTATTCCTCCTATAGAAGAACAGGAGTGACGGTTGGAGTCGAGCTTTTGAACCTCCACAATTCTGGCTGGGAGAGGAGGTGGTTTGAAGGAGTCGAGGCAGGGAAAAGCGAGGGCATTTCCTATTTTTCCCTGAGTTTGAGATCGACCAAGAAAGGAGGCGCTTTTCAATGATTAGGAAAATAACGTTTGGGGGATTTCTCATCGTGATGATAGTAGGGTTAGTAACTTTTTCAGCTTTCGCTCTCCGCTCTCACGTTCTATACACTTGGACAGGGGCAGAGGGAACGCACGTTACCAAGGTTGCCGACCTTTGGAATGAGAAGTTCGCGGAAAAATATGGATTCAAAGTCGTAGTGAATCAAGTAGGGAGAGACGAGTTCTTCTCAAAAATGATGACCATGATCCCGAGCAGAACGGATACGTGGCAGGCCTTTATGGTTTTCAACTTTTATATACCTACCTTTGCGGAAGAAGGCTACATTCTTCCTCTGGATAAGTATTACGAAGATCCAGCATTTTTCCTCCCGACTTATACCAAACCGCTTGAATCTGCGCTAGCAATGGTCTCCTACAAGGGTTCTATTTATGGGTTCCCAGAGGTAGTAGTGTCCGAAGGCATTCTGAGGTACAGAAAAGACTTAATAGAAAGACTACTCTCTGATGAGGAGTGGAAGCAAAAGTACAGAAGTCTCTCTAAGGAAGTTTTAGGGCTGGAGCTAGAGCCTAAACCTCCCGAAGAATGGATGTGGGATGATTACTTGGCAGCTGCAATTTTCTTTACGAAGAAGTACAACCCGGATTCACCCACTGAGTACGGTACAACCTTCCAAGGTCTAAGTACCTTTGGTGTCCAATTTGCTGCTCTATTTTACGAGGTACTAAGAAGCTTTGGTGGGGACATTATCGAGGATGGTAAAGTGACAGTTAACTCTCCAGAAGGATTGAAAGCAATAAGCTTCATCTTGGATTTAAAGAACAAATATGACGTCGTTCCTCCTGATGTTCACCGTTACGAGGCTTTTGAGAACTTTGCAGCCTTCCAGTCTGGAAATGTTGCTTTTGGAATAGATTGGGATTGGGATTCCCTCCACTTGACCGATCCCCAACAGTCCCCCTTGGTGTGGGACAAGATGGCAGAGACCATTCCTCCTAAAGGGCCTGCCGGTAGAGCTGCTTATATCCAGTGTTTCGCGTGGGTGATTAACAATTATACAAGTGAGCAAGCCAAAGAGGACATGGCTAGATTCTTAGCATTTGCCTCTGGATCCGAAGAAGGTGTTGTCTTGGGTTTGCAGCAGGGTATTCCTCCCGCAACCTACATTCCTGGGGTACTGTCGCCTGAAAAGGGTTTTGACCAGAGAACAATCGATCATTACACCTTTTACTATGAGAGTATACTCTCCGGTAAGGTGGTTACTCCAGTGTTTTGGCCTCTTGTTCCAGGCGTTCCTGAAATATATACTGCAATTTCCAACGCTCTTGGCAGGGCTTTGGCTCAAGAGATATCTTACGAAGAGGCCCTGAAGGTGATGGAAGAAGAAATCGGGAAAGTTATCGGGAAGTAATGAATAAGTGATCAAATCACCCCACAGGGCGGTCTTAACCCCCTGTGGGGTCTCCTTAATTCTCCGCGTGGAGGTTGTAATAAAAATGTCGGGCATCAAGAGGGTCAAGGGATGGTTCTACGTAGCGCCTGCTGTAGTACTTCTTTTTTTCTTAACAGTCTATCCCTTCGCTTATTCGGTATACTTAAGCTTTTTCGATGTTAAGGGATGGAGTCTCAGGAACATAAGCTTTTGCGGCTTTTCGAATTACTTGAAGGTATTAAGCGATCCTCTTTTTAGGGGTTCCCTGCGTTTCACCTCTATGTACACAGTCTCAGCGCTTTTGATTGAATTTCTTCTCGGGTTGATTATTGCTTTCCTTGTCAACGAGATAACGGAATCAAAATTTGCGCGTTTCACGAAGCTCATAACCATTTTAATTCTTTTGCCTATACTTCTGCCTGGGGTAGCTACTGCAACGATGTTTAGCTTAATGCTTAACGACGTCATTGGAGCAATCCCCAATGCACTGAAAGCAACGCTTGGTTTTAGAGTTTCTTTCCTCTCCAAGCCACTTAGTGCTACTGTTTCTTTGCTTGCCGTGGATGTGTGGCAGTGGACCTCTTTTTTCTTCTTGCTGATTTATGCTGGACTGAGGATGTTGCCTAGGGAAACCATTGAGGCGGCACGCATAGAAGGGGCTGGAGAAACCCTGATTCTTAGGAAGATTATCCTCCCCCAGCTGAGGTTTGTTATCATCGTAGCCTTAGTACTGAGGGGAATATGGCTTTTTCGATCCTTTGATATTCCAAGATTGCTGACTGCAGGAGGACCGGGAATTGCTACTCGAACAGTAAGCCTGCAGATTTACGAATACAGTTTCAAGCAGGGTTTGTTGGGTGTTGCAGCAGCAGCAACTGTAATTGTCCTTGTTATCGTCAACGTAGTGGTGCTTGCTTACTTTAGGTTCCAAGAGGGGAGGGAGTAAGGCAGTGAGCAAGAGAGGCTATCTCTTACTGGCTTTTGGCGTCATTGTTATTCTCATTTTTGTTACCCTGGCGCCCTTTATTATTATCCTGCTCACCTCTTTAAAATTGCCTCAGGAAATAACCATAAACCCGTTTGGCCTTCCAAAGAAACCCACCCTCTTTAATTACAGCCTAGTCTTAGGTTCAACCTACAGAACTGTAGGGTTGGCATTTGATGTGCAGCCCCTTTCTTCGGCCTTAGTGAACACTCTCGTCATATCTCTATGTGTCATCTTAATAACCTTGCCCTTAGGTCTAATGGCGGCATATGGTCTAAGCAGGTACAGGGTTGGAGGTAACTTTCTTCCGTTCTGGTTTTTGTCTCTTCTTTTTGCTCCTCCAATAGTATTTGCCTTTCCTCTGTACCTGATGTATCAAAGGGCTGGGTTGCTTGACACTAAGGTCGGGTTGGTTCTTGCCAATCTGATCTTCAGTCTACCCTTTGCGATTTGGATTTTTTACAGTCACCTTAGAGAAGCCCCAAGAGATGTCGAAGAGGCTGCCTTGATCGACGGAGCAAATAGCTGGACTGTCCTCTGGAGGGTAGTCTTACCAATCATGAGATCAGTCATAGTTGCAGTAGTGGCTTTAGTTTTTGTCTTTACTTGGAATGAGTTTCTGTTTTCGGCGGTACTTGCAAGCTTTAACAAAACTGTGACTGTTGCTTTGTCTGGATATAACACAGGGCAACTTATCCTGCACACAGTGATATCTGCAGGAATTGCGGTTGGAGCAATTCCTCCGATCCTGATTCTGTTGTTTTTCGAAAAGTATCTTGTCAGCGGGCTCTCGTTCGGGGCCATCAGGTAGGGTGGCTTATTGTGTTGGACCTCTCTTGGGCAAGGTGGAAGAGACGATTAATCTAGGGATGTTCCAAAAATAGGGTAAAAGCGTCCTGAAACAGGAGCAGGGGAGGTGGTAAAACTCTCCTACCATGAGGGAGATAAGTGTTGGGGAAATTCCATTACTTCTCCTCGTTCTTTTGGAAGATCCTCCTAAGCGGCAAAAAGGTCCTCGAGGAACTTCTGGGGAAGTCCACTTTTTGCGTAGGCCTCCCTGAGGGGGAGAAGATTGTACTCGCAGCGCCTGAAAGAAACGCTCAAAGTATCCCCCACTTCAAGGAGCGCCCAGGCGGCGCGCCAGTCGCCATCCTTTGGCCGGCCGACGCTCCCGTCGTTCACCACGAAAAGCCCATCCACCCTCCGGAAAAAGGGGATATGGGTGTGCCCGCAGGCGAGGACGTTGGCCGATTCGTTCGCCATCATGTGGAGGAAGCTTGCGTCAGGCCGGTCCGGGAAGAGGTACTCGTTGATCCGGCGGGGGCTCCCGTGGACAAAGAGAAGGCGAAAGGCCCCCACCTCGAGTTCATACCGGGGAAGGAGGCCCCTGAGGAATTCCTTGTTCTCAGGGCTCACGTTCTCCTTTGTCCAGGAGAGGGAAACCGCCCCTAAGGCCTTTTCCTCTTCTGTCCGGTACGCGCACCCGCAGTCCTCAAGATCAAAGCCCACCCCCTGGTCGTAGTTCCCCATCACCGTGGGGATGCCAAGGTCCCGTATCCTTTCAATCACTTCGTTCGGGAAGGGCGCATACCCCACAAGGTCCCCGAGGCACACCGCTACGTCCACGCTGACTTTCTCGATATCCTCAAGGACGCTCAAGAGGGCCGGGAGGTTGGCGTGGATATCGGAGAACACCGCAATGCGCATGGCATCACCCCCTAAAGGATGCGGATGAAAAGGGGAACAAAGCCAAGAGAGGGGAGGAGGTTGGCCACCCGGATTTTCTTGAGGTTGAGGAGGCGGAGAGCAATCCCGAGGATGAGGACTCCGCCGGTGGCTGTCATTTCGCGGACGAGCACTTCCGAGAGGAGAGGGGCAAGGAACCGGGCAAGGAGGGTGATGCTCCCCTGGACAAGGAGGATGGAGAAAGCAGAGAAGGGGACGCCGATGCCGAGGCTTGCGGCAAGAGCTATGGAGGCGGTGCCGTCAAGGAGGGACTTCGTGTAGAGGATGTGGGGAGTTTTGCCCAGGCCATCCTCGAGTGGCCCCATAATCGTCATGGGACCGATGCAAAAAAGAAGCGTCGCCGCCAGAAAACCCGGGGCAAAGGTGTTCTCCTCAGCCCGCATGCGGCTTTCGATTTTTCGGGAGAAGCGCTCAAGGCGGTCCTCAAGCCTCAAGAGTTCCCCCACGATTCCCCCGGCCACAAGGCTTAAAAGAAGCGCCAGGAACTTCTCCCCCTTGAGCGTCATCGAAAGCCCCAAAGGTACGCAGACAAGCCCCAGAACCTCCATGAGGCTCTCCCCGGTTTTTTGGGAGAACCGCCCCCGAAGAAAAAAGCCCGAGAATCCCTCCAAGGACCACAGCCAGAGCGTTACAGATTGTCCCCAGAGTTCTCCCTCCTTTTTCGGTGGAGGAGGATCCCCTTGAGGACCCCGGCAACGGGAATGGCGGCGATGACGCCCAAAGCTCCGAAGAGCTTCCCGCCCACAAGGAGGGCAAGGAGGACCGTAACCGGATGGAGCCCCGTTTCCTTCCCCATCACCCGGGGAGTGACGACGACACCCTCCACAAAGTTCACCCCCGAAAAGAGGGCCACCACGCCCACCACATGCCACACCGATTTTGCGCTCGCAAAAAGGAGCGCCGGAACGGCTCCCACAATGGGACCAAGATAGGGCACGACATCGGCCACTCCGGCGATGATGCCGGTAATGAGGGGGAACTCAATCCGCATGATGAGAAGCCCCACCGTTACCGCAACTCCGACAAAAAGGGAAAGAATGAGGCGTCCCCGGATGAAGCTCCCCACCACCTGGTCGACGCTCCGCAGAATCGCCACGTACTCCTTGCGCCGCTCGGGAGGAAAAACACGGACGAGAGTGCGCCGGATTTTGGCAGCATCCACCATGAAGTAGTACAGGGCAAAGGGGGTGACGATGAAGCCCAAGAAAAGCACCGTCATGAAGAGGGACACAAGGTTCAGGATGTTCTTCGTGATGCCCTGGAGGTAGTTCTCGAAGTTCCCGAGGATATTCCGGAGGAAGTCCTCGACGGCCTCGGTGAGGCGGAGATCCGGGTACCTGGCATCAAGAGCTTTGGCGGCCTCAAGGATTTTCCCGACGAACTCCTCGATGCGCTCCGGGGCGGAGGCCGCAAAGGCTTTAAGCTGCGAGAGGGCTTCGGGAATGATGAGGAAAAAGAGGAGGGCAAAAAAGAGAAGAAGAGCAAGAAAGACAATGACGGAAGCAAGCTTCCAGGAGAGCCCCCGGCGGGTGAGGTAACGGGCAACGGGCGCTAAAGCGTAGGCCAGAAGCCCCCCCAGGACGAAGGGGACAAGGACATCCCGTAGAAGATACACAAGGTAGAGCGCAAGGGCAAGGAGGAGGAGGTAGTAGAGCTTTCTCGTGAATTCGAAGTGCTTTTCCTCTCGGTCCTTTTTCAAGCGCCTTTTCCTTTCGTGCGTTTTGTGTATAATATTCTAAGGCTTTTACGGCACTTTGCAAGAGTGAGACGCATGCTTGATGGCCAGAGCGTAACGGTTCTTGTTCCGGCGTACAACGAGGCTCCGCGAATCGCAAAAGTCCTCGAAGTGGTCTGCACCACCGATTTTGTGGACCAGGTGGTCGTCATCGATGACGGCTCCCGTGATGCCACCTCATCGGTTGCAGCCCGCTTCCCGGTGACGCTCATCCGCCACCCGAAGAACTTCGGCAAGGGGAAAGCGCTTGTTTCCGGCATTCGAAAAGCAAAGGAAAGCGACATTTACCTTTTCATCGATGCGGATCTTTTGCACCTCCAGAGGGAACACCTCCTGGCCCTTTCTGAGCCCTTGGTGCGGTACCCCTTTATCCACATGACGATTGGCGTCTTCAAAGGGGGGCGGGGCTCAAGCGATCTTGCCCAGCGGTTTTTCCCCATCCTCAACGGGCAGCGGGCGGTGCGGGGGAAGTGGGTGCGGGGCCTTCCGGACTTTTCCTGGACCCGCTTTGGGGTCGAGGTCTTCCTCACGAAGTTCGCCCATGACACCGCCGCCAACGTCGAGATGGTGCCCCTCTGGGGATTGTCCCACTACCACAAGGAGGAGAAGTATGGCCCCCTCCTTGGGGTGTACCACCGGGTGAAGATGTATGTTGAGATTTTCCGGACTTACCTCCTGTACGAGGGGTGCATTCGAAAGAGTGGAAGAGTCGTTGAAGAGGAGGAGGAACGCGTATGCCCGAGTGTCACTTAAAAGAGAACCTCACCCAGTGCACCTGCACCTACCTTTCCTGCTCGAAGCGGGGGAAGTGCTGCGAGTGCGTGGCCTACCACCGGTCCCATGGGGAGATTCCGGGGTGCTTCTTCCCGCCTGAAGTTGAGCGGACCTATGATCGCTCCATTCGGAGGTTCATCGCCGCGTACCAGAAAGGGTGAGGGGTGGGTTTTCGTCGATCTCTCCCGGGGACTTTCGCCAGGTGCGGCCACTTTCCCCGGGGATCCCCCCTTCCTCATTCTTCCCTGGCACAGTCTTGAAATCCACGGATTTGCCACCCGCGCCCTTTTTCTTTTTGAGCACTCCGGGACCCATGTGGATGCCCCGCGCCATTTTTTTGCCGATGCCGCAAGCGTTGACGAGATTCCCCTTGAGCGGTTCTGCGGCGTGGCAAAAGCCCTTGATATCTCCACTTTTCCCCGGCCCCTGACAGAAGAGACTCTTCGGTCTTTTGGCGTGGAGGAGGGGGATATCGTCCTTTTTGTCGGCGATCCGAACCTTGAAGAAGCCGACGCTCAGGCGCTTCTTGCCTGCCGTATCAAGGGCGTGGGGGTTGAGGCAGAAACAATCGATGGGCCTCCTTTCCCTCTCCACCGCCTCTTTTTGGAGGCGGGGATTCTCATCTACGAAAATCTCACAAATGTCAGAGAACTCTTGGGAAAAGAGGCTCTCTTCTTCGCTTTCCCCCTCAAAATTCCCTCCGGAACCGCTTCCCCGGTGCGGGCGGTAGGGGTTATCTTGTCTTCGGAAGGCGACTTCGGGCTTCCCTGAGCCAGTACTCTCCGTTTTTATCCCCCGGGCGGAGGGCAAGGTACTTCTCCAGGGCCCACACGGCGTTGTGGTAGTCCCCGGTGCGGAAGTTCGCAATCCCAAGCCAATAGTACGCTCTATCGAACTTGGGGTTGGCTTCAATAGCTTTCTTAAAGTACTCGATGGCGTCGTACTCTTCCTTTTTCTCGAGGGCCACGATGCCCCGCTCGTAGTTCTCCCAGGCTTCCTTTCCGTACTGCTTCCAGTTCTGGACCTTTTTCAGGAAGTAGCGGGCTTCTTTATTTTCCGGCTCAAGCTGCAGCACCTTCTCCCAGGCCCAGATGGCCTCATCGTACATGTCCTCCTCCTGGTACGTGCGGGCAAGCCAGAACCAGGCTTTGGTGAAGTCCGGCTTTGTGGTTACCGCCTCGATGAAGAACTGAATGGCCTCGGTCTTCCTCCCCGCCTGATAGAGGTTGTACCCCTGGTCGAACATGACTTGGGCATACCCCTCCTCAGGAACGTCGATGCTATAAGGGACAAAGGAGACCTCGCCATCTCCCCAGGCAAGGGGAGCCAGGAAAAACACGGCAAGAACCGCAAAAAGCGCAATACGTCGCATAAAGCTCTCTCCTTTCTCCTCTATTGTACCACAGGGATCTCAAGCTCGGGGGTGTCGCTTTTCAGGATACCCGTTTCGACGCGGCAAGCGCAGTAGCGGGCAAAGAGGGGAGCAACTTCGGAAAGAATCCTCTCAAGGTCCCCTAAGGTGAAGGGTGGGAGGCAGTCGATGTTCACCACCGCGGCGCGGGTTTCTTCTGTGATTTTCGTCTCGTCCCCCTGCCGCCAGGTCCACTTCCGGCAGAGGACCTTGCGGGCATCCCGGAGAATCACTTCACCTTTCTCCGGGGGCTCGGACTCGGTGCCGTTTAGGGGAATGTACCGCTCGTCCCCTTTCGCGTAGGTGAGGAGGATGTCCCCCTCGACTTTCCCAAGATCATCTCCCCCGCAGGGAAGGCCGTACCGGAGGGACACAGTGTTCATGAGGGCAACAAGGGTACTCACGTAGGGGAGCTCACCACCCTTGAGGACCCTCCGGAAAAGGTTCTCCACGGAAGGGGGGTAGCGGTTGGGGTTGGTCCCGAATTTCAGGAAGGCCTCCCGCCAGCTTCGGATTCTCGGATCATCCCGCAGGGTCTCAAGGCTTTGCCTTCTTCGTGTGGCTTTTTCCGCTTCCCGGAGGAGATGAAGGACTTCTTCCCTCTCCCCGTGGTTTTCGATTCCCGAAAGCACAAGGACTCCCCTCAGGTACTCCGGATACGCGGCAAAAATGCCTCCGTCGATGCGGTACTTCACGAGGGCTCCTCCTTTTCGGTTGTCGGTTCAATATGGACCGTCACATCGGTGACGCCGGAGAATTTCTCCTTGATAACCTGCTCCACCTCTTCGGACACCCGGTGCGCCTCCTCGACGGACATCTTCTCGTCCACGAGGACGTGGAGATCAAGGTGAATGTCGTCGGCCCGGCCGCGGGTGCGGATTTTGTGGCACCCCTGGACCTCGGGGATGCCGCAAACCACGTGGGCCACGGCCTCAGGATGGAGCACCTTCTCATCGCAGAGGACCCGGGAGCTCTCAAGGATGATGGTGATTCCCGCCCGCACGATGAGGCCTGCAATGACAAGCGCCGTGAGGGTGTCCACCCAGGGGAGCCCAAGGCGTATGGCAAGAAGGGTCCCCAGAACCCCCAGGGAGACGAAGATGTCGCTTTGGGTGTGGAGGGCGTCGGCGAGGAGAAAGTCACTCCGCCACCTGCGCCCCACCGATTTCTCAAAGAAAACGACAAGAACGTTCACGGAAAGCGTTGCGGCTAAGATGCCGAAGCTCTCCGGACGAACCTCCAAAACGTGCGAAGAACCCAGGCGATTCCATACCTCCCGGAGAACCTCAAGGGCAGCCCCAAAAAGGAGCATCGCAATGCCCAGGGAGGCGAGGGTCTCGAACTTCTTGTGCCCGTAGGGGTGGCTTTCGTCTGCGGGACGGAAGGCAAAGGAAAGCCCCAGGATTCCGATGACGTTCGAAGCCCCATCCGAGAGGGAATGGAACCCATCGGCGGTGATGCTCGCAATCCCTGCTATCTTCCCGTAGAGGACCTTGGCAAGGGCCACTCCGAGGTTGCAGAAAAGGACAAGAAGAAGGGTCCGGCGAAGGGCAAGGAAGCGAACTCTCTCATCCATGGGGACTCACGCAGGTGACTTGACAGCTCTTGATGCCCCGGAGGCTTTTGAGCTTCTGCACAAAGGAAGCAAGGGATGCCGCATCCCCCCGCACGAGGATAACCTCAAGGCAGGTCTCCTCATCACAGTGGACATGTGTTGTGGAGGCGATGGAGTCCCGAAAGGCGTGCTCGAGCTCTAAAAGGAGTTTCGCGCAGTTCCGGACGGTGTGGTCGTAGACGATGGTTACTGCCCCGAAGACTTCGCCCTCGGCGTTCTCCCACTGCCTTTCGCTCACAAAACGGCGCACGAGGTGCCGGAGGGCTTCAGAACGGTTCACGAAGCCCTCCCGCTTTAAGGCTTTGTCGAATTCCTCAAGAAGCTCGGCCTCCATGGAAACCCCAAATCGCACAAGCTCCATCGCTCATCCCCTCCTATTATACCAGAGAAGCTCATCCGGCTCGTCCTCCAGGAGCACCCCGCGGAAGAGCTCCCCGATGATGCCAAGCACCGCCATGAAAGCCACCGGATTCTTCTCGAGGTACTCTGCATACTCCTCGTAGAGATTCCTTCCGCACCGCAGGCATATCGTCACCGGTGCGCCCTCATGCAGGAACGTCACGCCCTTCGGGTTGATGAGATCAAAGACCACGAGGAACTCCTTTCCGCACTCACATTTGAACTTCTTCATTCTCTCTCCTCCCTTCTTTTTGGGGTTTGAAGGGGCGAAGCCC
This sequence comes from Candidatus Caldatribacterium sp., assembly GCA_014359405.1. Taxonomy (NCBI): domain Bacteria; kingdom Pseudomonadati; phylum Atribacterota; class Atribacteria; order Atribacterales; family Candidatus Caldatribacteriaceae; genus Candidatus Caldatribacterium; species Candidatus Caldatribacterium oleiphilum. Next base: position 867 of record JACIZN010000052.1, on the reverse strand, counting down.
CTTCCCTGAGGAAGAGAGGAGAGGATCTCCCCATACGCTCTTTATCCTTCACTCGTCGTTCGTCTTACTAGGAAGTCGACGATAGATAGATGTAGATGTAGAAGGAGAGAGATATAAGAAGTAAATAATAGGATGAGAAGAAGAGAAAGAAAGAAATATACAGGCAACCCGCAGTTGCATGAGAGACGAACAGGACTTCTCGCCGCATCGCCCTCTGTGCTACAATTTTCAAAAATCGTGCTACGGAGGTGGTCCCATGGAGACCCGCGATCTCACCAGGGCTTCGGTTCTTTTGGCGATTGGCATCGTCGTTCCCTCCCTCTTCCACGTCCTGGGGATTCCCGGGCAGGTCTTCCTCCCCATGCACATTCCGGCCCTCCTTGGGGGGTTCCTCCTTGAAAGTAAAGCGAGCTTTCTCCTTGGCTTTGTCCTTCCGCCCCTGAATTTTCTTGTAACCGGCATGCCCCCTTTCCCGAACTTCCTCGTCATGATGGTTGAGCTTGGGATGTATGGCCTTGCAAGCTCCCTCTTTTTCCGGCGCCTTCGGTGGGGTGTTGTTCCCTCCCTGGTGGGGGCGATGCTTTTGGGAAGAGGGGTTTCCATCCTTGGCAGCTGGGTTCTCTTTTCGGTTCTCGGGAGGAAATTCGGGATTTTGCCTCTTCTACAGAGTCTCTTTGTCGTCTCCCTCCCGGGAATAGGTATCCAGCTTGTCCTTGTCCCCCTTCTTGTCACCTTTATCCTGAGGTGGGGAAGAAATGTCGAAGGATCTTCGCGCCTTCTTTAACGAGAAAGCGCCCCTCTGGGACTGAGGGGGCTCATGAATGCATCCGCCCGACAAGACCTTTAACAGAAAACGATTTAAGATTT
>JACIZN010000051.1 GCA_014359405.1 Candidatus Caldatribacterium sp. | reverse complement strand
GCGCCTTTTTGCCCGAAAGGGAGACCTGAAGGCTCTCGAGAAACTCCTCGAGGGACGGGAGGAAAACGAGGACACCCTCTTCTTCCGGGCCGTTCTTGCCGAAAGAAAGGGAGAGCGTGACAGAGCCGCCACCCTCTACACGCGGCTTTTATCCCGCTTCCCTCAAAGCCCGTACACGCAGAGGGTCCTTGCAAACCTTGCTTCTTTCTACAGAGTTCAAGGGAGAAAGGATGAATACCTCAGGACCTTAGAGAAAGCGGTGCAACTCTTTCCTCAGAACGGTTCTTTCCTCTGGGACCTTTTCTGGGCACTCTATGAGGAGAAAAACTTCGAAAGGGCGCAAAGCGTTCTCAAAGACCTTGCGAAACTCCCCACCTGGCGAAACCAGGCGCTCTTCTGGAGCTTCAAAATCACCCGCGATGCCTCATACCTTGCAACTATCCTCGAAGAAAATCGCCTTGATTACTACTACGTCCGGGTCTGCGAAATTCTCGGCTCCGCATCTCCTTTTGAGGCGACGCAAGACCCCTCCTTTTCTCCTCCTGAACCTTTCGAGATTTCCTGGGCGAAGTACCGGTTCTTCTTTTCTCTTGGCCTTCTGAAAAACGCCGAAATCGAACTCCTCCATCTTCTTACCCAGAACCCCAAAAACGAAGCTCTCCTCCTTGAAGCCTCTCGTTTCTTTGCCCGAAGGGGTCTTTACCGGAGGAGCATCAGCCTTGCCTTTCGCCTTTTCCCCGGAAAGGGAAAAATTCCTGAATTCGCCGGGAAGAGCTACTATCCCCTTGCGTTCTTCAAGGACGTGCAGGAGCTTTCTTCTTCCCAGAATCCTCCCCTTGACCCGTACCTTGTCCTTGCCCTCGTTCACGCCGAGAGCGCCTTTGACCCCGAGGCGGTTTCCCTTGCCGGAGCCGTAGGCCTTGCCCAGGTTATACCCTCTACTGCCTCCTGGGTCATCGAAAAAGGATGGGTGAAATTCAGGGAAAATCCGGGAGATGTTGAGGCAATCCTTCGTTCCCCACGGGAGAACTTAGCAATTGGAATAGCGTACCTGGCGTACCTTTTCCGCCGGTTTGAGGGGGATATCGTCCTTGCCCTCTGTGGGTACAACGCCGGTCCGGGGAGAGCCGAGCGATGGAAAAACGAACTCCCCCTGGACCGGGATGCATTCATCGAATCCATTCCCTTCGAGGAGACGAGAAGCTACGTGAAAAAGGTCCTCACCAATTACTTCGCCTACTCGACTCTCTCTACCGGGGAATCAACTCACCCCAAGGTACTTCATGAAAGCTTCAATCTCCTGAGGACCCTCGACAATGCCAATCTCCAAGGTAATCTTTCGAGTCTCCCCGGGCTTGAGAATAACGAGTCTCCCTTCCTCTCGCTCCTTCCTCCTCCCCAAGGGGAAGCAGTTTCCCGGCTCCATGCCCACCACGTACTCCCCTTCTCCCATCATCTTCCACTCCGTGAAGTATGGGAGTTCCCGGGTATCGAACTTGACGTAAACCCCAAGGCCGAGCTTCTCGTTCAAAAGCAAAGAAGCACCGAAGCCATCCTCCAAGGTTTTCGGGTAGTGGAGGTAGACCTTCTCAAAGTACCCCTTTTGGGGAGCATGGAAACGGTTCCATTCTTCCTTTCCATCTTCGGCCCAGTGGTCCCGGGGAATGGTCTTGGTCACCGGAAGGAGGAGGCGGCTCCCATCATCAAGGAGAGGATACCCGATGTTGATGTGGTAGAGAATCATGAAGGGGCTTTCGATGAACCCTTCATTGGTCACCTGATCCTCGATATGGATGACCTTCTCTCCGAGACGACTCCAGATTTTCCTCGAAAGGACGAGCTTCTCCCCAAAGACGATGGCCTCCCGGACCTTTCCCTGGACCCACATGAAGTACTCATCGCCTTGCCAGGCTCCATCAGCGTACACGTTCCCCGCAGGAAGGTAGGAGGCTCGCCCATGGAGTCCCAGGTCCTCCTCGTTCAGGCGGTGCACAAGGGTTGAGGTGTCCCGGCAGGGGGCTCCGGCGTACGAGAGACCGCAGGTATTCATGAGACCCCCGTGGAATCCCCGAAGCCACCCAAAACCTTCGGGCTCAAAGAGGAAAGGCGAGAGGTTCTGAGTCGCCGAGCGCCAGCCAATGCTCACGCCTTTGTACGTCGTCCAGGCAATGTCCATGCCCCGGTCAAGGAGAACGGTGTAGAAAAGGCCGCTTCCGGTGTTCACTTCAGCAATGCGGACCCCCCGCTCAAGACCGTCAAGGAGCTCTGCCACCCGCACTCCCCCAAGTTGCGAAATGTCTCCGACACGCTTGAGAATCTCCTCCCGGGTCATCTGCCTTCCGAGAATGGTCGCCATGTGCTTCCCCCCTCATTTCCTGAAGAATGGAAAGGTGCCATTTGGTCTCCGCTCTTGAGAAACACCCTTTCGTTCCCGCAGGAAAGCAGGAATGTCGATATCGTCGTCAATGATGATGCGGCTTTCAACTCCCTCTTCTTTCTCCCCGATAAGGGGTGCGAGGTCCTCTCCAGGTTTCTCGGTCTCAAAGCGGGTAGCAATCACCGTCACCGTGACCTCGTTCGAGAGTGCTTCATCCACCTTGCATCCCCAGAGGATATCCACCTCCGCTCCTGCGGCGTTCTTCACGAAGTTCACGATTTCGGTGACTTCGTTGAGGGTCATATCCGGACCACCGGTGATATTGAGAATGATGGAGCGAGCGCCCTTCACCGAAATCTCAAGGAGGGGACTGTTGATGGCCTCTTCAGCAGCTTGCCGCGCCTTCTCCCTCCCTCTTCCGTTTCCAATCCCGATGAGCACCATGCCGGCCCCACTTAGAACGGTTCGTAGATCCGCAAGGTCGAGGTTAATATCCTGAGGCGAGGTGATGAGGTCGGTGATCCCCCGTACCGCCTGGTAGAGCACATGGTCGGCGACCTTGAAGGCCTCCTGGAGAGAGGTATCCTTCCTTGCCACCTCAAGGAGACGCTCGTTCGGAATGACGATGAGGGCATCCACAACTTCCTGGAGCTTACGGATACCTTCCTCTGCCTGGTTCTTCCGTCGCACTCCCTCGAAGCTAAAGGGCTTTGTGACCACCCCAAGGGTCAAGGCTCCTGCCTCCTTGGCAAGGGAGGCAATGACCGGTGCAGCCCCTGTGCCTGTGCCCCCTCCCATGCAGGCGGCGATGAACACAAGGTCCGCATCCTCCACAATCTGGAGGAGTTTATCCCGATCCTGCTTGGCCGCCTCTTCACCAATCCGGGGATCGCCCCCTGTGCCGAGGCCCCTTGTCAGGTTGAAGCCGATTTGGATTTTCTCCGGAGCAAGCGACCGCTTGAGGGACTGAACGTCGGTGTTCACCGCCACAAGGTCAACTCCGTTGAGACCTTCCTCAATCATGTGGTTTATGGCGTTGTTGCCTCCGCCCCCGACACCGATGACCTTAATGGTAGCGATTCGCTCTTCGGCTCTCCGCTCCTTGGGCTTTTCCGAGGGCTTCTTGGTGGTCTTTTTGCTCACAGAGGACTTGGGAGGAGAGAGGGAGACATCAATGTCGTCGTCCTTTTCAAGACCTTTCGTGGTGTCCCGGATGAGCTCCCTTTTGAAATCAAGTCTTTCGGAAAAGCCTCTTTTTAGGCTTTTCTTTTTCAAGTCGGATCACCTCCTTCGCCAGGGCGAGGTAATTCTGGGCCCCCTTGGAGGTAGGCTCATACTCAAGGACCGGCATCCCGTGGCTTGTGGCCTCCGCAAGGGCGATGTTCCGATGGATAATGGTCTCGAACATCCGGTCCCCAAAGTACTCCCGAACCTCCTCCATGACCTCCCGGTAGAGGTTGGTCCTTGTGTCCGCAATGGTGATAAGCACGTACACCTCCGGATCGTGCTTTAAGTTCTCCCGCATGAGCTCCAGGGTCTCCATGAACTCTTCAATCCCTCGAAGGGCAAAGTAGTGCGGCTGAATGGTGATGATGACCTCGCGGCAGGCCTTCAAAGCGTTAATGGTGAGGATGCCCAGAGAAGGGGGACAGTCGATGAGAATGTAGTCAAAAGGAAGGTTTGCCCGCTGGATGCTGCTATTTAAGAAATCCTCCCGCCCGATTTTGTCGATGAGGCGGTACTCTGCACCTGCAAGGTCAATATTTGCCGGAGCAAGGTAGAGATTGGGAGTCCTTGTGGGAACGATGACATCCTTGAGCTCGAGGCGGTACGGACTCCGCGGGGGCTCAAGAACGTTGAGAATTGTCTTTTCAAACTCATTCGGCTCAAACCCAAGGCCCAGGGTCGAATGCGCCTGGGGATCCATGTCGATGATGAGTACCTGCCGGGCATGGTACGCCAAAGCCGCTCCAAGATTAATACAAGTTGTGGTCTTTGCCACCCCTCCTTTTTGATTCGCAATGGCAATAATTCTCATAGTTCCTCCTCGAACACCACGAAAACCCAACCCATCTCCTCTCCTAAATGATAACACATCCTCAGGGGATTGGAAGACCTCCACTTTTTGAGTACAATGAAAAAGAGGCGAAAAACCATGCCGGCGAATCTTCCTCCCCAGTACTTTGAAGTTGAAGCAAAATATCGGGCGGCAAAAACGCCCGCAGAGAAACTTGAAGCCTTGGAAGAGATGCTTGCCGTCATCCCCAAGCACAAGGGGACGGAAAAACTCCAGGCCGAAATCAAGCAGAAAATCGCCAAACTCCGAAAGGCAGAGGCCCAGGAAAAGCGGAAAGGCTCAACCCACGACCCTTTCCTCATCGAGAAAAGCGGTGCTGCCCAAATCATTATCTGCGGCCCTCCAAATAGCGGTAAATCCACCCTCCTTTCCCTTCTCACCAACGCTCGTCCGGAAATCGCCGAGTACCCCTTCACGACCTTCTACCCCACTCCAGGAATGATGGAGTACGAGGATATCCAGATTCAGCTCATCGACTTTCCTCCTCTGAGTGGAGGAGAGCTCGAAGGACCCATGGCGAGCGCTTTCCGAAGAAGCGATGGCGCAGTTATTCTCGTTGATGCCAGAAGCGACACCCTCCTTGAGGACATTGAGAACACCCTCACCCTTCTCTCCCAGGGAAAAATTCTTGCCGGAACGAAACCCCTTCCTCTCCCTTCCTCCTCCTGGCACTTCCTCCCTTCCCTCCTCCTCCTCTCAAAGGTCGAAAGCAAAGAGGAAGAGGAAAAGGTCTCCACAATCTCTGAGCTCTACGGGGACCGCTTCGAAGTCCTCGGGGTGTCCCTCAAGGATTTCGCGCCCCACCGGGACAGGGTGAAGGAGGCAATCTTCCAAATCAGTGGAGTCATCCGCATCTACAGCAAACCTCCCGGGAAACCCCCTGATCTCTCCCGCCCCTTCGTCCTCAAAAGAGGCAGCACCGTCGCCGACCTTGCCGAAGCCATTCACAAGGATTTGCTCCTCCGCCTTCGGGGTGCCCGGGTATGGGGGTCGACGAAATTCGGCGGGCAGCTCGTCCCTCCTGACTACGTTCTTCAGGACAAAGACGTGGTGGAGATTCGCACCTCCTGAAGGAAGCACTGGATGTCTTCCCCGAAGGGGTTTCCCGAAACCGTATACGCCAGGGCCCGACATCCAAGGCAGCCCTCTACCGTACAGACCCTGCACTTCCCCTCAAGGTAGCGGCGGTCCCGAAGACGCAGAACGAGAGGATGCGCGATGAGGTTCTCAAGCTCCTCCCGGAGGACATTTCCAAGAGGAATCGGCAAGCGGCGGCACGGGAAAAGGGTTCCATCGGGCATGAGGCAAAAGGACTCCCCAAGGCTACAGGGAGCCCCAAGGAGGCCCACCCCGTCCCCAAACTCGACCCAGAAGGCCTTGTAGGGGAGAAGAGAAGAAAGGGGCACTTCCATCTTGCAGAGCTCACAGAGAACCTTCAGGAACTCCTGCCATTCTCTGCTTCCAAGAACTGCTTCTGCCATTCCTCTCCCTATCCCTTCAGGAACAAAGCGCTCGAAAATGATTCCATCCACCCCGATTTCCTGAGCGAACCGAAAAAGTTCCGGGACCTCGGAAAGATTTTTTTTGTGGAGCGTGACCATGAGGACCACCCGGAGAGGACTCCGGGAAAGGAGCTCGAGAGCTCTTGTGACTCTCCGAAAGACCCCCTTCCCCCGGATGGCATCATTCATCCCCTCCATCCCCTCAAGGGAAACCTTCACCGTGGTGAGCTTGGGAAAGGCTGCAAGCCGCGCCAACACCTTTTCATCGATGCAGAGGGCGTTTGTGATGAGTCCAAGCTCAAGGATTCGGGGGTGCTCACTGAGCATCCCAAAGAGCGCAAAGAGGTCCTCCCCCAAAAGGAGAGGCTCCCCACCGGTGATGTTGAGGATACTCAGGCGCCCAAGGCGCTCAAGCCCCTCAAGGAGCCTCCTCGCCACCGCAAAGAACGTTCCCGAATCCTCGTCCTGAAAAGTCTCCTGGTAGCAGTGGCGACACCTCAGGTTGCAGCGATTCGTTACGTGCCACTGGAAATCCAGGGAACCCATGGCTCACGGAAAGACAATCTGAACCTTCAGACGATCCTTGCCATGGAGCACTTCCTCTAAGGCATCGCCAAAGCGCTCAAGAGGGTACTGGGACGAGATGAGGTCCTGGACCGTGACGGCACCGCTTTGGAGAAGGTTCAGAGCGTACTGCATGGTCTTTTTCACCGCAAAGGACCCCACGATGCGGAGGTCCCTCCGGAACACCTCGTAGGGCTCAAGACGCATGAGGGCTTTCTGTGGAGCCACTCCAAAAAGGAGGAAAGTCCCATCAGGTTCGACAAACTCGAGAGCCTTCTCCATGACTTCCGGAATCCCCGTTGCATCGACCACAACCTCAAAGCCAAAGGGGGCAATTTTCCGAAGCCTCTTCCCTTCCTTTCCGTCAGCAAGGAGCACCTCATGAGCTCCTCGCCTCAAGGCGTGCTCGAGTTTTTTCTCGCTCACATCGAGAACCACAACCCGAGAGGCACCGGAAACCCTAAAAAGAGACAAAAGCAGAAGTCCAATGGGACCCGCCCCAAAGATGAGGACCTTCTCTCCCGGGCGAATGCCACTCCTTCTCACCCCGTACACTGCACAGGCGAGAGGTTCGGCCATGGCGCCTTCGGCAAAACTCAACCCGGGAGGGAGAGGAAAGACGCACTTGGCAGGAACGGTGACGTACTCGGCAAAAGCACCGCTTCGGGTGACTCCCACGGCTTCAAAGTTCAGGCAGTGGTTGTTCTTGTTGATTTTACAGAAGTAGCAGGAGTCGCAGAAAATGTTGGGGTCGGCCGTGACCCGCTCTCCGACGGAAAAACCAGAAACCCCCTCCCCCAGGGCAGCAACTTCTCCCGCAAACTCATGCCCTGCGATGATGGGAAAATCCTGGAAGTACTCTCCCCGGAAAATATGGACGTCGGTACCGCAGATTCCTGCCGCCTTGACCCGAATGAGAACCTCCCCCGGACCGGGATGGAGAGTGGGAACCTCCTTGATACTGAAGCGATTCCTCTCTTCAAAGACGCACGCTCGCATCCTTTTCGCCTCCTGTAAGTAGCGAAACAATCGGGAAAACCAGAAGGGGCACAAGCATGGCAAAGGAACCAAGAAGAGGAAGCACTGAAGACCGGAAACCAAGAATGAGAGACCCCAGAAATCCGATGCCAAGCCCGCTCACGATGCTCGCCAGAGCCCCCCACCTGTTGCCTTTCTTGAAGTAGAGCCCAAAGAGGTACGGGGCGAGGAAACTCCCGGCCACCGTTCCCCAGGAGATGGACATGAGGTTCACGATGAAGGAGGGACGGTACAGGGCAAGGATAAGGGACAAAGCCACAAAGATTCCGCAAAAAAGACGCATGACAGGAAGCGACCTGAAGGAACTCGACTTTGGCAAAAGGTCAATGACAATGGCCGAAGAAGAGACGAGGACAAGGGACGAGAGTGTCGACATGGAGGCGGAAAAGACGAGGAGGAGGAAAACGAGGGCAAAAGACGAGGGCATGACGGTGGCAATGAGGTGAGGCATGAGGAGGTCAGGGTCAGGCTTTCCCCCCGAAAGAGGTGGGGTATCGAAGAAAAGGTGGGTTAGGGACCCAGAAAAATATGCCCCGAAAGCACAGACGAAGGCAAAAATGGTCACCACAATGGTGGCTGTTTTTATCACCTTCTCGTTCCGGATGGCGTAGAACTTCTGGACCATCTGGGGCAATCCCCAGGGACCAAGGCTTGTGAGGACTACAAGCCCAAAAAGTGGCCAAAATCCCGGAGGACCGACAGCACTTACAAGACGGGGGTCAATGCTTGCGAGTTTCACCAGGGCCTGGCCAAACCCTCCCACTTCAGGTCGGGCAAGAAGGTATCCCACGAGAAAAAGGGACCCAAAGAGCATAATCATTCCCTGGACTGCATCGGTGAGGCTCACCGCAAGGTACCCACCCATGAGGAGGTACACCCCCGTGAGCACGGCCATGAAAAGCAGGGCGTACTGGTACGGAATGCCAAGCACCGCATCGAAGAGGTAGCTCAAGCCCATGTACACCGAGGCAGAGTAGGGGACAAGGAAAACGAAAATCACGAGGGCTGCCAGCACCCTGAGAAGGGGGCTCCCGTAGCGGGCTTCAAGGAACTCCGGCATGGTCATGGCACCCAAAGACTCGGTGAGCTTCCGGGTCCTTCGGGCAAGAACCACCCAGGCAAGGAGCGACCCTAAAACGGTATTTCCCACCACAATCCAGAGACTCGAAAGCCCAAACCCCCAGCCGATACGTCCCGCATACCCGATGAAGAGCACCGCACTGAAATAAGTCGTCCCGTAGGCAAAGGCAGAAATCCAGGGACCGAGGTTGCGACCCGCTAAGAAGAAATCGCCGAGGTTTTTCGTCCTCCGGGATGCAAGGTACCCAAGAGCAATCATCCCCACAACGTAGAGCACAAGAACGATAGCTTTCACTTGCCCTCCTCCTTTTTTCTCCGTATCATTAGGAACATGGAACACGCCGATATCGACCGTGTTTTTCGTATTCTACACGAGGAAGCAAAACACTGGCAAGACGAGACCGTAGGGAATATCGTCCGTGACCCTTTCCTTGTCCTTGTCGGGGGAGTCCTGAGTCATCGCACGAAGGACACCACAACCCACCAGGTCCTTAAGCGCCTTGCGTCTTTTGTCCGTCGCCCAGAAGACCTCCTCGGTATTCCCGAGGAAGACCTTGCACGCCTCATCCACCCGGTGGGATTCTACCGGGAAAAGGCAAAGAGGCTCAGGGAAATCGCCCGAATCCTTGTTGCTGAACACCAGGGAAAAGTTCCCGAAACCGAAGAGGAGCTCCTCAGGCTCCCCGGAGTGGGCAGGAAAACGGCAAACCTGGTCCTGAGCCTTGCCTTTGGGAAGCCGGCTATCTGCGTCGACACCCATGTCCACCGCATCACGAACCGCTGGGGCCTCGTGAACACAAAAACACCCGAGGAAACGGAGCGGGAACTCCAGAAAATCCTCCCTCAGGACCTCTGGGGAAAAATCAACAAAATCCTTGTCCTCTTCGGGCAGAATGTCTGCCTTCCCCGGAATCCCCGCTGCAAGACCTGCCCCATTGCCTCATTCTGCGAGCGCCGGGGAGTCACTGAGCCTGAGAAAGCGAAAGGGAGATAACCTCACCGGGATGAAGAGGCGGTTCAATCCGGAAAACACAGACTCCCCCGGGACAGGACGAAGCCAAAACCCGCACCTCGTGAGGAAAATCAAGGGTCACAAGGCAACGCAAGGTCCCCAGGGGAGGAAGGTACCCCACCCTTACTCCATCGAGGAAGAAAGGTCCCTCAAGGGCTGCATCCTGCGACCGGAAAGTTACGTACCCAAGGCGAACCTCAAGACCAACCCCAACACCAATGCGGCATCCGGAAAGAAAAAGAGAAGAGAAGAGAACGCCAAGGAGAATCCACCGAGCCATTTCTTCAGTAGATGGTCACACGCTGCCCTGAGTAATCGAGGTAGAACTCCTCGGAATAAATTTCGTTCCAGGAATAATTGTACACTCGCGCCACATGCCATGCGCCAATCCGCAGATCATCGACCCAGAGGCAGGCGTTGGGATAGAGGTATCCTATGCGTCTACCGTCAACGTAGAGCCAACCGTAGACTGCATCGCTTCCTGAGCAGATTTCTGCTGAGCCGTACGAGATGGGAACAACGACTTCTGCGGTGCAACCGGCAAAAAGGAAAAGCCCCAAAGCAAGAATCCCAAAAACCCAGAATCTCCGCATCATTCCCCCTCCGCAGTTCGTCCTACAGAGAGAGTACCAGAAGCTTTTCTTCCTGTCAACAAATTGTTTAGGTTCACATTGTAGATCGACCAGAGTTTCGTTCACAGGAGGTATTGCAAAGGAGGAGTACCTACCCGAGACATTATACCAGCAACTCCAGAACTCCGGTAACCATCACCCTCCTTGAGAGCCAGTGGCTCGAATCCCAGGCGTTTCTGGTTGTATAATAACAGGGGTGGTAGGAGTGCGCAGAGAGGATGTCCTCGCTTTCCTTCAAGCCCACAAGGAGGAGCTCATGAGGGAATTCCAGCTCCGGCGTATTGGGCTTTTTGGGAGCTTTGCACGCGGCGAGAACAACGAACAGAGCGATATCGACATCGTGGTGGAAATGGAGGAACCCGATCTCTTCAAAATCTCCAGGCTGGAAGAGAAGTTGACAAACGCCCTGGGAAGAAAAGTCGACGTGCTCCGGCTCCGGAAGAACATGGATGCCCTGCTCCGCAAACGGGTGGAGAATGAATCCCTCTATGTATGATCGGGAGCTACTCCTTGCGCTCCTCCGCAAAGTCCTCTGGTCGACAGAACAGATTCTAAGGAGGGTTGAGCCTTTCCAGTCAGGGGACGATTTTCTCAAAGACGATGCAGGAATTGAAAAGCTGGATAGTATCTGCATGCAACTCATCGCCATCGGCGAAACACTCAAGCAGATTGATAGAATCACCAAGGGAGAATTACTCCGCAACTACCCGGAGGTAGACTGGAAGGGCGCCAAGGGAATGAGAGAAAATAAAATGCTCCTTCTTGTCTTTCTCTTGCGAGCCCTGGGGTGCAGAACAACGGGGTTGAGGTCGGAGGTTTGGGGAAGAACAAGAAGGAGGGACTTGTGAACAAGCAACCTCAGAGATGGAGAAAGGTCTGGGCAATGCGGAAGTAGATGATGACCCCGATGACGTCCACAATGGTCGTGATGACAGGGGTTGCGGCAATGGCTGGGTCAAGGCGCATCTTCTTAAAGAGTACCGGAAGGAACACCCCAATGAGGTTGGAGACAAAGACGACGACAAAAATCGAAAGCCCCACGATGAGCCCGATGAGGGGGGATTCCCGAAGGAAAACCACCCGGGCGATGCCGATAATCCCAAGGAGAATCCCAAGAATACCACCGATAAGCGTTTCAGAGAGAACAATTTTCCAAAGCGTCCGACCCTCAAGCTCTCCAATGGCAAGACCCCGCACGACAACCGTGGTCGACTGGCTCCCCACGTTTCCCCCCGTGTCGATGAGCATGGGAATGAAGAAGGAGAGCGCCACAATGGCCTGGATGACTTCGGAAAATCCCTGGATGACGAAGCTGGTGAGCGTCCCCATGATGAGGAGTACCGCAAGCCAGATGAAGCGGTTTTTGATTCTCCTCCAGAGGGGAGCATGGAGGTACTCATCTTCAGTAGTACGGATGGCAGCGAGTCGATGAATATCCTCCGTTGCCTCCGCTTCGATAATGTCAATGGCATCATCCACCGTGACCGCACCCACCAGACGCCTTTCCCGGTCCACGACAGGAACGGCAAGGAGGTCGTACTTCTGAATAATTTGGGCTACCTTTTCCTGGTCGTCATCGGTGGAGACGAAGATGACTTCCCGATTCATGATGTCCCCGATTCGGCTCTCAGGGTCGGCAAGGACAAGGTCCCGAAGGGATACCCATCCAAGGAGATGCCGCTCTGCATCGGTGACATAGGCGGTGTACGAAAGCTCTTCCGGAGGATTCAGGCGGCGAAAACGCTTGAGGGCCTGCTCCACCGTGTAGTACTCCTTAAGGTCCACCACCCGGGGGTTCATGATGCGACCGGCGCTGTTTTCTGGATACCCAAGCATGCTTGCGGCAATGTCCCTCTGGGTCGGCTCGAGAAGGTTGAGGAGCTTTTTCACGACCTTTGCAGGGAGCTCGTCAAAAAGCTCCATACGGTCGTCAGGAGACATCTGGTTGAGGATTTCGGCGACTTTTTCGTCGGTGAAGTGGCGGAGGAGGTTCTCCTGGTGCTCGAAATCGAGTTGCTCGAAGACGGCAATAGCAAGGTCCTTCTTGAGGAGCCGGAAGAGCATGACCTGCTTTTGGGGGTCCAAAAGCCCTATGAGCTCGGCAATATCTGCCGGGTGGAGAGTATTGACCTCCTGTTTGACTTCATTGTAGCGACCCTCTTCAAGAAGGCCCACAACACGCTCGGCAAGGGGGGCAATATCTTCCCGAACCATTTCGATATCCATGGGAGGCCACCTCACAACCTTACAGTTTCAAAACTCCTGCGGTACGTCGCCGCTCTCCTGGCAGGCTTCAAGGGCCGTGCTCGAGAGGCTGACCCCTTTCCACTCCCACCCGTA
>JACIZN010000050.1 GCA_014359405.1 Candidatus Caldatribacterium sp. | reverse complement strand
CACCATCTGAGCGGTGGTGGACCGATTGAAAATCATTCTGTCCGGCGATGGATAGGCAACGTGTTTTCCCCGAGGTTGCCCTTTTCGGGGCCGTTCTTTTTGCCTCTTTCTGGGTGGCGCAGCGGAATTTCCTCCTCTTCCACACCGCCATAGAACTCTACTCCATCATAGTGGCCGTCCTCATCTTCGTCATCACCTTTTCCTCAAGGCACTTCACACGGAACGGTTACTTCCTCTTTCTCGGGGTGGCGTACCTTTTCGTGGCTTTCCTCGACTTTGTCCACACCCTGGCCTACAAGGGGATGCAGATTTTCCCGGGGGCAACAGCCAACGTCCCTACGCAGCTTTGGATTGCGGCCCGGTACCTGGAGAGCTCTGCCCTTTTCCTCGCCCCCCTTTTCCTCCGCTCAAAGCCCAGGATTTTACTCGTCTTTCTTGCTCTTGCTGCGTTTTTTGTCCTCAGCATCCTCTCCATTTTCCTCTGGGGTACTTTCCCCACCTGTTACATCGAGGGGGAGGGGCTCACCGCTTTCAAAAAGATAAGCGAGTACGTAATCTCGGGGATTCTCTTTCTGAGCGTCCTTGTCCTTTCGAGGTTCCGGGCGTCCTTTGACCCTTCCGTTTTCCGCCTCCTTGTGGCAAGCATCCTCGTCACCATCGGGAGCGAGCTCTTTTTCACCCTCTACGTCAGCGTCTACGGGATATCCAATGTGCTCGGACACCTCTTAAAGCTTTTGTCCTTCTACCTGATATACAAGGCGGTTGTCGAGGTCTCCCTCCGGGAACCTCAGCGTCTCCTCTTCTTCGACCTTTTCCGGGAATCCCGCCAGTTCCAGAGCTACATCGAAAACGCCGGAATTCTCTTCCTTGTCCTTGACAGAAACGGTAGGGTTGTCCTCATCAACCGGAAGGGCGCAGAGCTCCTCGGGTACCCGAGGGAGGAGATTCTCGGCAAGGACTGGTTCGAGCACTTTCTCCCCGAGGGAATCAGGGAAGAGACGAAGAAGTACTTCTTGCAGCTTGTTGAGGGAGCTTGCTCGGAGGAGGAAATCTACCACGAGAACCCCGTCAAGACCCGAGACGGCATTCGCATCATGCGGTGGCACAACACCCTCCTGTGCGATGAGAAAGGGAAGGTGACGGGCATTCTCTCCTCTGCTGAGGACATTACCGAGGAGAAAATCCGGGAACTGCAACTCACCCACTTTGCCAGTGTCGATGAACTCACCGGGGTGTACAACAGGCGCGCAGGATACGAGATTCTCGAGCGGGAGCTTGCCGTTGCCCTTTTGAAGAGGAGTCCGGTAACCGTTGCCTTCATTGATGTGGATAACATGAAGGCCATCAACGACCGCTTCGGGCACCTCGAGGGGGATGAGTGTCTCCGGATTGTGGCTCAGGTCCTGCGGGAGTCCACCCGGGGCTCGGATACAGTCTTCCGCTTTGGCGGGGATGAGTTCGTTCTCGTTCTTCCTCAATGCACCGAAGAGGGAACCCTGGAGATTCTGAGAAGAGTGGAAGAGGGGCTCCGTTCCCGCTCTCGAGAGCTCGGGAAGCCGTATTCTCTCTCTGTGAGCTTTGGTCTTGCCCGTTTTGATCCGGAGCGTCCTTCCTCGGTGGAGGAGCTCCTTGCCCAGGCCGATGGCAGCATGTACGAGATGAAGAGCCGGAGGCAGCCTCTTCCTGAGTAATCCTCTTTTGTTGACGATGTGCGGTGGAGGCTATATAATCTTTCTTGCCCCTGCGAGAGTGGCGGAACGGAAGACGCGCTGGACTTAGGATCCAGTGGGTGAAGGCCCGTGCGGGTTCAACTCCCGCCTCTCGCACCAGGAGTTCTCTCCGTTCTTCTTGGCCCTCTTCCTCTCGTACATGCGGCAGTCTGCCGCCTTTATGGCTTCCTCAGGGTCTCCTTTTCCCTCCCAGACACTCACTCCCCAGGAAAAGGGGATATCCGGCAGGGCTTTTTCTATCCGCCTCAGAGCTTTTCTTACCCCCTCTTCCTGCCCTCCCGGGAAGGCAAGGAGGATTTCATCTCCCCCAAAGCGAACGGCAGCATCCTCCCTGCGGATACTGCAAAGCACCACCGAGGCAAACCTTTGGAGGAGTCTGTCCCCGGCATGGTGCCCGTTCTGGTCGTTCACTCTCTTTAGGCCATCGATATCAATCATGGCAAAGGCAATGCTCCCACCGGAACGATTCTGTCGCTTCATTTCCCGGGGGAGCCACTCCTCAAAGAAGTACACCTGGGAGTAGAGCCCGGTGAGGTAGTCCCGGATGGAAGAGCGCTTAAAGTACCGCACAATGCCCCCCACACCGAAAAGGAGAAGCGAAAGCCCCGCAAAGAGAAGGAAGGCTCCCGGGAAGGGGGCAATGAGAATCCCAAGAGAAGCAAGGGCAAGGCCCCCGTAGAAAGGAAGGTACCAGACTCTTTCCCGAACGAGGAACTTCGTCTTGAAATAGCTATGAAGGGCAACAAAAAGAAGGGCGGCAAGGAACGCAATCCGCAGAAGGTACTCCATCTTCCCTCCCTCCCTCAGGATTCTCATTTTCCTGGATTATACCCCATCCCCTGCGGGAATCAAGGTGGAGAACCTTCTTTTCTGCCCCGTGGTATAATGTATAGTGGTTCTCAAGAATCTGGAGGAAGCTGTGGCTGAGATTTCCTGGGAGCTTCTCCTTTCAGAAATCTGCCGGAGGATTGGAGAGCCTGGAATCCTCAAAGTCTTCCTCCTTGTCCCCCTCCTTGATGGAGAGCTTGAGGTTGTCGCCGCCTTCAGTCCCACCGAAGGGATTGACAGAGAGGCAGAGGGCTTAAGGATCACTCCCCCTGAGGAACCTGACTGGTCCGGGCTTTGCAAGGGAATCCTCCTTGAGAAAAGCAAGGTACCGATGGTCGAGATTGTCTTTCCCCTTGAGAGGATTCCAGGGAAGTTCCTCTTTGCCATCACCCCAGCCTTTCCCTTCCTCTTTGTCTTTGTGCTCTCTGAGGATATCGGTGAGCGCATTCGAGAGGTCCTGAGGAAGTACTCTCTTCCCCTTTCTGCCCTCTTAGAAACCTGGGCTCACCGCAACCGCACCCTCCTCATCAGCCATTTCCTCTTCAGCTTTGTCTCCCTTCTTGAGAGCATCGATGCCTACACCTACCACCACTCCCTCCGGGTTGCCGTTCTCTCCGAGCAGGTGGCTTCCCGCCTTGGCCTCTCCGGGGATGAGCAGGAAACAGCAAGGTTCTCAGGGCTCATCCACGATCTTGGGAAGCTCTTCGTCCCCCGGGAGATCCTCCTGAAGCCGGGAAAGCTCACCGAAAGAGAATTCGAGGAGGTGAAGCGGCACGTCTTAGAGCTCGATCGAATGTTTCTGGGGAACAAACTCATGGAGCCCTATGTCCTTTTTGCCCGCTACCACCATGAGCGCCTCGATGGGAGCGGGTACCTGGGCTTGCGGGGAGAGGAAATCCCTCTCCTCTCCCAGATCCTTGCAGTCTGCGATGTCTTTGATGCCCTTGCCCACCACCGCCCCTACCGGGAAGCCTATTCTCTTGAGGGGACCATCCGGGAACTCACCCTCCTTGGGGAAACGGGCAAGCTCAACAAGGGCATTGTGGAGGCGCTCCTTCAGGAAATTCCCGAGTACTACCTCTCCCCCCTTGAGGGAGAAACAGTTCCCCTTTTCCCAGGCCTTGAGGTGACTCTGCGGAGAATCAGGGAAGGGAAAGAGGAGGTCTACTTCGGGAGGGTGGGAGAAAGTGAAGAAGAGAAGACAGTCATCCTTTTCCATCCTCAGGCTCCCTCCCTTGAGCCGGGGGAAGAGGTCCTCATCTCCTATGAGCTCTCCTACCTCACCGTGGAGGCAAAGGCAAAGTACCTCTTTGGAAGGGGAAACCGCCACCTTTTCCTCCTTGGGCAAGCGGTGCGGCGGAGAAAAGGCTTTGTCCTTCCCTGGGACCTTGAGGTTCGCTTCCTGAAGCTTGAGGGGGACGTAAAGAACCTCCCCCACGAACTCATGAAGAACCCCGGAAACCTGAAGAGGGCACGAACAGAAGCCATCGGGGGAGAGCGGATGATGCTCCTTGTTAAGGACCAGAACCTCCAGGTGGGAGACAGAATCTGCGTTCTCCTTACAGCCTACGGGGAACACTTTATCATCCCCGGGAGGGTGACAAGGGTCGAAGACCTTGGCTTTGCCCGTCGCGTCCTCCTTGAGGAGTTTGCCCTTCCGGAGCGAGAAATCGACCGCCTATATGGGCTCATCTTTCGGAGGCAGGCTGAGCTCAGGAGAGGATTTGCCCGGTATCCGATGTAGGGACGGTGTGGTTTTCCCTCCTTCACAGGCAAAAGGACAATTTTGCAAGACCCAAAAAACAGCCACCGCACGTCCCTTTAATTCATCACCGCGGACCCTTGGTTTGCCACTGCAAGCCCTTTGGTTTACCACCGCAGACCCCTTGGTTTGCCGCTTTGGGCTCTTTGATTTACCACTGCGGCCCCTTTAGTTCGTCGCTGCAGGTTCCTTTGGTTTGCCGCTGCGAGTCCCTTTGGTCTGTCGCTGTGAGTCCCCTTGATTTGCCACTGCGAGCTTCCTTGGTTTGTCGCTGCAAGTTCCTTCAGTTTGTCGCTGCGAGCGAAGCGAAGCAGCCTGAGGTTGCTTCACAGACGAAACGACGAGTTCGCAACAACGGAGAAAGGGGCGAAACTACGAGTCCGCAACGACGCCTTTAGATGTCACTGCGAGGAGCAAAGCGACGAAGCAGTCTCAGGCCTGGTAGAGGGAGATTGCTTCACAAACGAAACTACGAGTTCGCAAAGACACGGTGGGGGAAGCGAAACTACGAGTTCGCAAAGACAGGGAAAGGGGCGAAACTACGGGTTTGCAATGACGGAGAAAGGGGCGAAACCAAGGGTTTGCGATGACGGGGAAAGAACCGAAACGACAGGTTCACGGTGACGCGGGGGAAGAGACTCCTTCGGAGGCGATGCTACGGCCTTGCGGTGACGCCTCCAGGAAACAGCCGCCGCATACTCACGAAGCGCAGTGGGCAATTCCGGGGGCCGTTGCGCCACAATCCTCCGGCGCCCCGGCTACTGCAAAACCGCAGGGCTTCCTCGGGTCTTTCCCTACCGTGACGTCTTGAGGACCTGGTCGATGATTTTCAGGAATTCCCGGTTGGAGCGGGTGTTCTTCATGCGCTCGATAACCATCTGG
The DNA here is from genome assembly GCA_014359405.1 of Candidatus Caldatribacterium sp. Lineage (NCBI taxonomy): Bacteria > Pseudomonadati > Atribacterota > Atribacteria > Atribacterales > Candidatus Caldatribacteriaceae > Candidatus Caldatribacterium > Candidatus Caldatribacterium oleiphilum. Next base: position 7,513 of record JACIZN010000050.1, on the reverse strand, counting down.
GCCGCCTCCTGGGTGTCGACGTTGGCGAGGAGCCGGCGGAGCATCCAGATGCGCTCGAGGTCCTCCTTTTTGAGGAGCAGCTCTTCCCGGCGGGTTCCCGAGCGGTGGATGTCGATGGCGGGGAAAATCCGGCTCTCTGCTAAAGCCCGGCTCAGATGGAGCTCCATGTTCCCCGTTCCCTTGAACTCCTCGTAGATGACTTCGTCCATCCGGGAGCCGGTGTCGATGAGGGCGGTGGCGATGATGGTGAGGCTGCCTCCCTCTTCGATATTCCGGGCCGCGCCGAAGAACCGCTTCGGCCAGTGGAGGGCGGAGGAGTCGATGCCTCCCGAGAGGGTTTTCCCGGTCGTTGGGACGACGAGGTTGTTCGCCCGGGCAAGGCGGGTGATGCTGTCAAGGAGAATCACCACGTCCTTCCCCTCTTCCACGAGGCGCTTCGCCCGCTCGAGGGTGAGTTCCGCCACCCGGATGTGGTTTTCGGGTTTCTGGTCAAAGGTTGAAGCGATGACGTGCCCCTTGACGGAGCGCTCCATCTGGGTGACTTCCTCAGGCCGCTCGTCGATGAGGAGGACTATGAGGACGACGTCCGGGTAGTTCGTGGTGATGCCGTTTGCTATCTTTTCAAGGAGGATGGTTTTTCCGGCCTTCGGCGGAGCGACGATGAGCCCCCGCTGCCCCCTCCCGATGGGGGCAAAGATGTCGATGATTCGGGTGGCGATTTCATCAGGAGTGGTCTCGAGGACGTACTGCTTATTGGGGAAAATCGGGGTGAGGTTCTCGAAAAGGGGGCGTTTCTTGGCCTGCTCAGGGTCCTCGTCGTTTATGGCCTCAATGCGCAAAAGGGCGTAGTACCGCTCCCCTTCCTTGGGGGGACGGACTTGTCCGGCGACTTTATCGCCGCTACTTAAGCCGAAGCGCTTGATCTGGGAGGGGGAAACGTACACGTCGTTCTCGCTGGGGGTGAAGTCGTCTGAAGTTCGGAGGAACCCGTACCCTTCCGGGGTGATTTCAAGGACCCCCTCGCTGAAGAGGTAGCCTTTCGCTTCGGCGCCCTTCTTGAGAATTTCAAAGATGAGGTCGTTCTTCCGTTTCCTGCTGTAGCCTGAAATGCCGAGGCTCTGGGCTATTTCGGCGAGTTCGCTTCCTGTCTTTTTCTTGAGCTCCGCCAGGGTGTACTGGGGGACATCGACCTTTTCGGTTTTTTCAGTCTTTTTCTCTTCTTCTTTTTCTTCCGTCACGATATCGATGTGATTGTTCTCAGGCACCGCATTGAACCTCCTTTTTCCTCATTCAAGAAGTTTCTCCGCTAAGGACACGTGCTCTACCGTATCGACGTCAAAGCCGATTTCTGCATAGGGTGTGATGATGGCCCGACCCCGCATGCCGAGGATTCTCTCCACCCGCTCCTCCACGTCGCGGATGGTGAGGCGACGAAAGAGGAGCTTCAGGATGATGCGCGCCCCGAGGAGTCGAGCAATGGCAATGGGGTTTTTCCGAGACGCCACCACACGGGCAATCCAGTCCTTTTTCGCCTCCACAACCTTCGGATCAAGGAGGAGCAGGTTCCCCCCTGTGAAGGACCCTTCCCGAAGGCGCACAAAGGTCCGCTTTCCCCCACCAATTCTTGCTTCATACGTTTCCTTCCGGACAATCGGATAGTAGAAATCTGCAGCTACCTCTGCACATCGGGTAAGGAAATCCCGAACCGCCTCAGCTCGGAGAAGAGGTAAATCACTCGTCGCCACGAGAACCTTTTCCTTCGTCCCCAGGGCCTCAAGACCCCTGAGGGTGCTCTCAAAAGGGTCTCTTCCTGCCTCAACAACGGCGTCAACCAGATTCCCAATCCGGGCCTGGAGCACAGGAACTGGACCGACAATGACTACTCGCTGAATCGAGGATACGTTCCTGAGGGCTTCTATGACATACTCTACCATAAACTTACCCCGGATGACAAGAAGGGCCCGGTTGAGAACCCCAAATTTTTTCTCTATTTCTCCCCCGTGACTTCCCCCGGCAAGAATCACCGCATCAGGCATACTCTTCCCCTCCCTCTTCACTCCGTGTCTCGGTGCAGAGCGCCCGCAGCCCCTTCTTCTTGAGGTACGCCACGATTTCCTCTCCTTCCTCTCTACTTGCCACAACTCCAACAATGGTTGAGCCGCTCCCGGTGACAAAGGCCCTGCGGCACCCTAAGGAAAGGAGAGTATCCCGGTACTTTTCAAGGACCGGGTACTCCGCAAAGAGAATCTCCTCGAAATCGTTCCACACCACCTCTTCAATGGGAACGCTTCCCCCGCCTTTCAGGAACCTCTCAAGGGGTTCTTTTGGTCCCCTTTTCCCCTTTTCATCCCAGCGCCGGTACGCCCAGGCGGTGGATATCGGAAAGGGAGGGAAAAGGAGAACGAGGTGCCGGCGGGGCGGAAAGGAGAGGGGGGTGACGCTCTCTCCCCTTCCTGTAACCAGGGCAAAGGGAGCGTTCACCACGAAAAAGGGGATGTCTGAACCGAGGGAAAGGGCAAGGCGGATGAGCTCCTCCAAAGACGGGTTGTGCCCCGCAAGGCGCGGGAGAAAGCGCAAGAGCGCAGCCACGTTGCTACTTCCTCCCCCAAGGCCCCCTCCCGGAGGAATCGATTTTTTGACTTCAAGAGAAAAGCGGAACCGGGAGAGCTCCGGGAAAGCCTCTCGCAAAAGCGAGAGGGTCCGGGCAAGGAGCCCCTCTTCCCCAAGGGGTATGGGGAGGTTGCAGGAGAGGGAATCGGAGGTGCTTTCGGTTATCCGGATTTCGTCGCAGAGGGCAATCTGCTGCATGAGGGAGAGGATGTCGTGGTACCCGTCAGCGCGGAGCCCCTCTATGAGAAGGAACCAGTTGATTTTCGCGAAAGTCCGGAGAATGTACACCTTCTCCCTACAGAGAACCATAGGCTACCCACCCGCGCGCATCGGCAAAGGAGAGGACCTCCATGGGGAGAGGGATGCGGAAGCCCTGGACCGTGCGGAGGAAGTGCTCCCGATCCCCCCGGACGAAAACGGTAAGGGAGGGAGAGACCCCTGCTTTCGCGGGAGCAAGGACCCCTGCCACCTCCCGGGCGCAGCTTGATGCCGGGTTAATCACCGGAAAAAGATCCCGGGCGAGCTCCTCAAAAAAACCGCTGATGAAGGCAAAGTGGGTACAGCCCATGATGACACCCCTGACACCCCGGGAATAAAGCACCTCAAGGCGCTCCCGAACCCAGGCTCTCCACGAGGGGGTGTCGAAGTTTCCCTCCTCTACCGCCTCGATGAACTCCGGCCAGGCCTCCTCAAGGACCAGAACCCCCGGGCGGAGCTGCTCCAAGGTCTTGCGGAAGGACCCCACCCGGACTGTGGCCCTCGTGGCAAGAACCCCGATGGCTCCCTCGGGAACACGAGTCAGCGCCTCCCTGCAGGCCGGCTCCACAATCCCCAAAAGGGGCACCGGGTACTCCTCTTTGAGCTTTGGAAGAAGAAGCGAGCTCACCGTTCCGCAGGCCACAACAAGCACCCGAACCCCCACCCCGTACACGAGGAAATCAAGAATCGGCCGCACGATGGCAGAAAGTTCCTGCTCCTCCTTCTCCCCGTAGGGGAAATGGAGAGGGTCCGCAAAGTACACGATGGGGTTTGAAGGAAAGAGCTCCCGTACCGCAAGAACCACGCTGAGCCCACCGATACCTGAATCTATAACGCCAATGGTATCCTCTTTCAAAGGCGCTCTCTCCTCTGGTGGAACGAATGGGAAGCTTTCAAAAACCCAAGGAAAAGCGGATGAGGACGGTTGGGACGGGACTTGAACTCGGGATGGAACTGAACCCCCACGAAGAAGGGGTGATCAGGAAGCTCTACAATCTCAACCACCTGGTACTCCGGGTTGAACCCCGCCATGAGCATGCCCTTCTTCTCTAAGTGGTCCACGAAGCGCTCGTTGAGCTCGTAGCGGTGGCGGTGCCGCTCCAGGATTTCGTTCTGTCCGTAGAGGGCGAAGCTCTGAGAGGACTCCGAGAGGACACAGCGGTAGTTCCCAAGGCGCATGGTCCCACCTTTGTTGCGCATGTTCCGCTGGGAGGGGAGGAGATCAATCACAGGATGCGAGGTACTGGGGTCGAATTCCGTGGAGTGGGCATCGGAAAACCCCAGGACGCTCCGGGCAAACTCAATGACGGCCACCTGCATCCCCAGGCAAATCCCAAAGAAAGGCACACCCCGCTCCCGGGCGTACCGCACCGCCTCAATTTTCCCTTCAATCCCCCGGTGGCCGAATCCTCCGGGGACGAGAATCCCATCGACCCCGGAGAGCACCTCGCGGGCGTCGGCCTTCTCAAGCATCCCCGCCTCAATGGGGCGGATAACCACCTGGACCCCCAAAGATGCGGCGCTGTGCTTTAGGGCCTCGCAGATACTGAGGTAGGCGTCTTTCGACTCCACGTACTTCCCCACCAGGCCAATCACCACCGTATCTTCTGCTTCCTTCATGCGCTGCACAATCTCCGACCATTCCCGCAGATCCGAGGCCCTCGGGGAGAGGCCGAGTTTCGCCGTAACAAGGTCCCCCACCCCCCGCTCTTCAAGGACCAAAGGCACCTCGTAGATGGACTGGACGTCCATGAGGGGGATGATGGCTTCCTTTTCGATATCGCAGAAGAGGGCGATTTTCGAGATGACTTCGGCGGTGATGGGGCGAGAGGAGCGGCAGACGATGACGTCAGGTTGGATGCCGATGCTTCGGAGTTCCTTCACGCTGTGCTGGGTGGGCTTTGACTTGAGCTCCCCTGCCGCTTCAATGTAGGGGACAAGCGTCACGTGGACGTAGAGGCAGTTGTCCTTGCCGATGTCGTTTTTGATCTGCCGGATGGCCTCAAGGAAGGGCAGGCCCTCGATGTCGCCCACCGTTCCCCCAATCTCGACAATGGAGACCTCGGCTTTGCTCTCCTCCCGGAGGCGAAAGACTTCCTCTTTAATCTGGTTGGTGATGTGGGGGATAACCTGGACCGTGGCGCCCAGGAAGTCCCCCCGCCGCTCCTTATCGATGACGGAGCTGTAAATCTTTCCCGTGGTGACGTTGCTTGACTTTGAGAGTTCCTCATCGATAAACCGCTCGTAGTGCCCGAGGTCGAGGTCCGTTTCTCCCCCATCGTACGTCACGAAGACCTCCCCGTGCTGGTAGGGGTTCATGGTCCCCGCATCGACGTTGATGTAGGGGTCGAACTTCTGCATGGTGACTCTAATCCCGCGGCTTTTGAGAATTCTCCCCAAAGAAGCCGCGGTGATACCTTTCCCCAAGGAAGAAACGACCCCACCCGTGACAAAAATGTACTTCCCCTTGTCCTTCATGGTCTCAACCTCGCTCACATGCTCTCGGGGGCTGAAATCCCGAGGAGCTCCAGGGCGTTCCGCAGGACAATCTGGGTGAGGCGGCACAGGGCCAGACGAAAAGAGGTGCGCGGCACGTTCTCCCCGTCGAGAATCCGGTGGAGGTTGTAGAAGGAGTGGAAGGAACCGGCCAGATCGTGGAGGTAGTTGCAGACAAGATACGGCTGCCTGAGGAGGGCGCTCTGCTTGACAACCTCCGGGAAGTACACGATGGCCTTGGCGATGTCCCTCTCGTCCTCGTTCTCAAAACCAAAGCGGAGCGCCTCTTCATGAGGCACCCACCTGAGGTTGCGCTTTTCTGCCTCCCGGAAGACCGATGTAATCCGGGCGTGGGCGTACTGCACGTAGTACACCGGATTGTCCATGGACTGGCGCTTCGCCTCTTCGATATCGAACTCAAGATGGGTCTCCGGATCCCGCATGAGGAAGTAGTACCGGGCAGCGTCCACCCCGACTTCGTCGATGAGGCTCCGAAGGGGCACGAACTCTCCCTGGCGGGTGGACATGCGCTCCGGCTGCCCTCCCCGAAGAAGCGTCACAAACTGAACGATGAAGACCTCAAGGAAGTCCTCGGGAAGCCCCAAGGCTTTTATTGCCGCATGCATTCGCGGGATGTACCCGTGGTGGTCGGCTCCCCAGATGTCGACGACGCGCTCGAAACCCCGCTTCCACTTGTTCCAGTGGTACGCGATGTCGGAGGCAAAGTAGGTCGGCAGGCCATTCTCCCGGACAAGCACCCGGTCCTTGTCGTCCCCCCAGAGGGTCGTTTTAAGCCACAGGGCCCCGTCCGCTTCGTAGGTGTAGCCTTTTTCTTTGAGGAGACCGAGGACGTACTCCACTTCCCCGTTCTCGTAGAGGGAACGCTCGCTGAACCACACGTCAAAGAAGACCCGGAAATCGTCGAGGTCCTTGCGGATTTGGGCAAGAATCTTCTCCACCGCGTACTCTCGGAAGAGCTTCGTCCGCTCTTCTTCAGGAAGCTCAAGAATCCCCGCACCTTTTTCCCTGAGGAGCTCCCGGGCGATATCAACAAGGTACTCCCCCCGGTACCCACCTTCGGGGATATCCACCTCTTCCCCGAGGAGCTGCCGGAAGCGGGCCTCAAGGGAAGCGCCGAGGAGCTCAATTTGCTTTCCCGCATCGTTGATGTAGTACTCCTTCTCGACCCGGAATCCAGCTTTCTTGAGGATTCGGGCGAGGGCATCCCCAAAGGCCGCACACTTCCCATGGCCCACATGGAGGGGACCCGTGGGGTTGACGCTCACGAACTCAACCTGAACCCTTTTCCCCTTCCCGACGTTCACCTCTCCGAAGCGCTCGTTCTCTTCAAGGGCTCTTGCAAGGAGCTCAAGGAGGAAGTTATCCTCGAGGGTGAAGTTGATGAATCCCCCGCCGGCCACTTCCACCCGGGCTATGCCTGAGAGGAGGTTCCGCAGGGCTTCCCCGAGCCTCTGCGCCACCTCCCGAGGAGGACGCTTGAGGGCGCGGGCAAGGAGAAAAGCGACATTGGTGGCGAAATCCCCGTGCCTTTTCTCCCGCGTCGGTTCAACTACGAAATCCACCTGTCCTGAAGAGGGATCAAGAGTCGAAAGGGCTTCGGTGATTTTCTCCCGGAGCGATTCAAGAACGAGATAACTCATTGCCGCTCTCCCCAGTTCTGCGAGTCTCCCAGAAATCCTGGGCCATTATATATTTTTTCCCCTCCTGCTGCAACATTCCCTTTGTGTCCGGGGCAAGGCAAAAAACGGATTGATATTTTGGCGAAACTGGTTTATAATTTCCCCAGAGTGCGCGGTTAACTCAGCGGAAGAGTGCCATCCTCACACGGTGGAAGTCGCTGGTTCGAATCCAGCACCGCGCACCATTTTTATTACCCCTCTTTTTTCCCTCTCTCGATCCGCTCGATCTCTGCGTCGATGAAGGCCCGGGCCGCTTTCAGAATCTCCACCCGTGCCCTTGAGAGGTGCTGCCGCGCTTCCTCACTCAGGAAGGGCTCAAGGATTTTGCCGAGGGGTCCAAAGAAGAACTCCTCAAAGGCGTCCCGAATGGTCTTCTCTCCCCTCTCCAAGGCTACCCCCTCCTCACATGCCGGGAAATGAGGCTTTCCGCCTCCTTCTCCCCTCGCACC
>JACIZN010000049.1 GCA_014359405.1 Candidatus Caldatribacterium sp. | reverse complement strand
CTTCTGGCACCGAGTGCGGATCAGCGGATTATCGTCACATCCCGGGATTTCGTCGCAGGGATCAACGTCCTTCGCATCACCCCCTCTGGGAGCGGTGCAAGGGCGGTGCGTCTCCAGCGGGTGGTCATTGCTTTCTGAGGGGAGCGCCATTTGGTGTGAAGGAGGGCAGAACGCAGCACACCGTTATCCGGGAGCTTGTTCGAGCCTTCCCCTCTTTTGGAGAGGAAGGCATTCGGAAGCTTCTCGCGCCTCTTTTGCAGATTCCCGGTGTCTTAGGACTTTTGTACGTTAAGGAGGGGCAGACTTTCTCGGTAGGGGAGCTGCCCTCTCCTTTTTCCCCTGATACTTGCTTCCGTCGGGGAGAAGTCGATACAGTCCGTTTTCGGAGAATCCCGGTTTCTGAGGCTGCGCACCTTTTCGTTTTCTGGAGAGGCAGAGGTTGGGTCTTTCCTCCCCTTGTGTTCCCCCTTTTGGTCTCTCTCTTTCGGTTCCTGGAGAGTTTTGAAGACGAAAAAAAGAGGCGGCTCTTTCTCTTCAACGGAAGCACCGATTTCCTCTTCCTTCTTGACAGGGAGGGAAGGATTCTTGAGGTCAACACCCGGGTGGAGGAGATTCTGGGGTGGAAAGAAGGAGATATTCTAACGAGACGAATTGCCGAGCTCATCGGGGAGGAAGCCTGGTGGACACTTCAGGATAACGGAGTACGGATGGAGCTCACCCTTCCAGCCTCTTCAGGACGCTTTGTCCATGTCGAGGCCATCCTCACCCCCCTTGAGGGGGCAAAATTTTACCTCCTTGCCCTTCGGGACATTGGGGATCGAAAGCGGTACGAGGCGGTGCTCTTGCGTTTTGCCCTCTACGACCAGCTCACCGAGGTTTACAACCGTCGTTTCCTTGAAGAGTACTTGAGGAAAGAGCTGGAGCGGGCTCGCCGGGAGGGATACCCCCTGACCCTTGTGATGCTTGATATCGATGCCTTTAAGGCGATCAACGACCGTTACGGTCATGTTTTCGGCGACGAAGTGCTCCGCATGGTAGCCCGAACGCTACAGGAGAGTCTCCGCTCAAGTGACGTTGTGGCCCGCTACGGGGGGATGAGTTCGTCCTCGTTCTCCCCCGGGCAAAAGAGGAGGATGCCCACAAGGTCATGGACCGGGTGAGTCGGAACCTCCGAGGAGCCCAGGTGATGGGGGAACCCTTTCCCGTTCGGGTTTCGTATGGTGTGTGTTCCTGGGATGGCCGAAAAACGGTCAACGAGCTTTTCCAGGAGATTGACCAGCGGATGTACGAGATGAAAAAGCGAGGGAGTGGAGTTCGGTGACCTTTCTGCATGGCACGGTGATGCTTCCTGCGGATACCCCATTTCATGACGGCTTTTTTGAGTATCCCTCTTCGGATGAGGAAGAGGCGCCGGAGGTCCCCATTGTGGGGGCAAAAATCCTTGTGGTTCTTGCCGAAGGTGGGGCTCCGGTTACCCAGACGGTAACGAACGACGAGGGGGAATTTGTAGCCCGGGTTCCCTCTGGGGAACGTTACTTCCTTGAGGTGTACGTTGATGGTGACCTTGTGGCCTTGGCCTTTGCGGAGGTGGGAGAGAAGAAGCACCACGAGGTGGGGGTGGTGGGAAGCGAGAGTACGCTTTCGGCCATTCTCCGCAAGCGCGAGATGGCTCTCTCGGAAAAATCGGGGAATCTTCCTGATGAAGAGGCATTACGGTCCTGGAGGGAAGACCTTTTACGACTCTGGCGAAGGGGAAAGAACCTCCTGCAGTTTCCTCCCTTGAAGGAGACGGCCAAGAAGGATTTTGTGGCCTCCCTGGATCCCTTGCGCCTTTTTGAGAAAATCGAGTACTTCTTCGGGGAAGACGGGCACTACCTGGTTGTCCTCTGGAAGGCTCGAGAAGAAGTGGAGGCAACGCTCTACATCCGTCCTTTTCGTCTCCCTGTTTTCCAGAAGGACGGTCCGGAGGTTGGGAAAGAGGGGCGATTTGTTCTGCCGGTTGAGGAGTTCGAGGGGTACCTCTTCTTTCTTGAGGCGAAGAACGCTACGAACCTCCTTGGTCGCACTCAAACCTACATCGTCCGGGCCCCATTCACACCCCAGATACGAGATGCAAATCTCTATGGGTACCAGGAGGGTCCAACGACTGTCCTTCGCCGGGAGACTCGAGGGCGGAGGGTCATCCACTTCCATTCTGACCGGGATGGGGTGATTGTGCTGACTCTCCGGAGGGCTCAGGAGCGGGGTTTCGCCATCGAGATGGAATTCGACCTGAGTCGGAAGCGAATCTTTCCAAAATGCTTCATGCAGGAAGGGTTTCGGCATCTGATGCTTGCCATGTACTTTTCGGAAGACCGTTCCTTCTTCTGGGGTCCCGTGGGGAGGGGAGTGAAAGTTCGCGAGGAGGAATGGGAAGAACTCCTTGGGCTTTGGAAGGAGATTCCCCCCGAAATTTCCCTCAAGGACCGCTTTGTGGAAGTAGGTTTTGGATTCCCCTTTGTCGAGGTCATTGGGTTTTTCCAGGATAAGGAATTCCGTCTCTTTGCGAACCGCTACCCCGAGGATGGAGTGCTCCTTTTATCTTCCCGGCGCCTTGATTCCCTCGACGTTGAGGCCACCATTTACTACCGGGGTCGGGTGAGACTCTGGGGCGAGGGGGTTTTTGAGGGCTGCTTTCTCGATATCGACTTCGAGGGGAAGTTTGTGGAGGATACGGAGAAAGAGGACGAGAATGAAACCCTTTCCTCTCTCCAGGCCTCGGTGAAAGGCCCCGTTACCCTCTGGGCAAAGGCCTGGGTAGGCCAGATTAGAGGGATTTCTCCGAATACTCACAGAGGTCAACAATAGGGCAAGCGTTGCAGCGGGGTTTCTTCGCCTCGCAGATGAACCTCCCGAGGAATCCAAGAAGGTGGGACGCTGCTATCCACATTTCCTGGGGAATGACCCGCATGAGGTCTTCCTCTATGTCCTCGGGAGTTTTAGATTGGCTCAGGCCGATGCGCTGGGCAACTCGTCCCACGTGGGTGTCTACGGGAATGGCAGGAATACCGTACGCATTGGCAAGGACAATGTTTGCCGTTTTCCTCCCCACCCCGGGAAGTTCTACAAGGTCCTCCAGGGAGGCCGGTACATTCCCGCCGAATTTTTCTACCAGGACTCTGCTCACTTCCTGAATGAATGCTGCCTTTTTGCGAGCGTAGTTGAGGGGTTTCACGATGGCTGCAATTTCCTCAAAAGGTGCTTCTGCCAGATCTCTTGGAGTGGGGAAACGGGCAAAGAGCTCCTTAGTGACTTCGTTCACCTTTTCATCCCGTGCCTGGGCGGCAAGAATGGTGGCAATGAGGAGCTCAAAAGGGTTCCGGAACTCAAGGAGGAGCCGGGCGTTGGGAAAACGCTCTTTCAGGCGGCTGAGGATGGTAGTGACCTGGTTCTCCATCGTTTCCCTCCTTCCAAGTGATATAATAAACGAAAGCCGAGCTCTTAAGGAAGGGATGAACGTGAGAAAACTCCTCCTCTGCATACCTTTTCTTCTTTTTTTCTGCGTTGCGGTTGCCCTTGCTCAGGAAGAGGAAGAGAAAAAAGAAGTTTTCCTCGAGAGCGCCGAGAAGATTTCCTATGATTCGAAGAACGAGGTCTTCACCGCTTCGGGGAATGTCGTCATCATCCAGGGGGAGAACCGCATCGAGTGTCAGGAACTCACCTTTGACCTCAAGGCTAATCGGGGGTCCTTTCGAGGCGGAGTTCGGGTAACCCGGGGAAAGACTGAAATCCAGGCTCTTGCCATGGAGGGGGATTTCGACGCCGAACTCTACGTGTTCTCTGGGAGCGTTGAGCTTCGGAAGACCCGGGAGAAGGAAGGGGAGACCTCAGTCATCCTCTGGAAAGCGGAGAGCCTCTCGTACAACGGGAAGAACGAAGAAGCCTGGAGCGAGGGGAAAGTGGAGATTACCTGGAAGGAAGTTTCTCTCCGGGCGGATCGGGCACATTACTTTCCCGAGGCTGAAGAACGGGTAGTCCTTGAAGGGAACGTGGTCATCACCGAGAAAGAGCGGGAAATTGAAGTGGCCAAAGCGGTGTACGTCCTCGACACCGAAACCCTTGAGGCAGAGGGTATCACCCGGGCAAGATTCGTCATCAAGGAGAAGGAATGAGCTTGCCCAAAAGGCTCTGCTTTGCCGTTTTCGCACTCTTTCTCTTCTTTTCCCCTGCTTTTGCGGCAGAGGAAGCCATAGAGCTTCAAGGGGCGCGCCTTATCTACCGCCTGAGCGATGAGGAGGTCTTTGTGCTCCAGGGAAAGCTCACCTACAAGGACATCACCTTGACCGCTGACGAAATCTGGGTCTTCCTCAAAAAAGAGGAGCTCAGGGCCCGGGGCAATGTGCGGGTGACCCAAAAGGACGAGGGGTTCTCCGCCGAGGAAGTCGTGTACAACTGGAAGGAGGATTTCTGGCGCTCCTGGAAGGTGGTCTCAGAAATCACCGGGAAAGGCGTACAGGGGAAGCTCTTTTTCCGGGGAGAAGAGGTGACCGAGAGAGAGGACACCATGACCATCGAAGGCGCTCGGGTTACAGGGTGCGACCTCCCGGAACCCCACTACTTTTTCGAGGCAAAACGCATCGTCATCTACCCCAATAAAAAGGTTGTCCTCTACCACCTTTCGTACTTTGACTTTGGCCGAAGGCTCTTTTCCCTTCCTTCTTATGCCTTCTTCCTGAACCGCAAGGAACAGCTTCCCCTCCTCCCTCTTGTGGGCTACGCGAAAGATACCGGCTACTACCTGACCTACTACCACAACTACTTTTCTGGGGATACCGCTTTTGGAACGGTGGAGGCGACTTTCTGGGAGAAAATCGGCTGGAAGCTTGCCGTAACGCACTACGTGGAAAACGAGAAGAAGAATGAAAAGGGGAAGTTCTACGTGGAATATCTCGACAAGAAAGGAGCTTCTCCTGTTCTCTCGGCGCGGGGTGAGTACTCCCGAAAGTTCAGCGATGCTTTCAATCTCTCCTCGAGTTTCTCTTACGCGAAAACCATGGGCAAGGCGGATGATAGGCTTTCCCTTCAGGCCCTTTTAACCTACGAGGAGAAAAGGGTGACGAGCCGGCTCAGCGCAAGCTACAACGAGAACGTGGCGCAGAGGCGTGATGAGCTCCAGGCCACCTGGACAACATCCTATGACCTTGGGGGAGTTGCAGCAGGGGTGAACCTCGTGTACCGGGAGGATACCCAGTGGGATGCGTACACCGACTCGGACCTCCGGTACGAATTCTCACTCAAGAAAACCATCGGCAAGTACACCTACCTTCTCCGCTACACAGGCCATGAGGACCCCGAAGGCGATGCGTACACCGGGGATTTCGTGCGGTTCGTGCGGCGGATTCCAGAATTTGAAATTACTAGAGCAAAGGAGCGCATCGGGCAGTCCGACTTTACGTACCGGGTGAGACTCATCCTTGGACACTACGCCGAAGAGGACACAGGGGTTGTGGATGAGCGCCTGAACTTTTCCCTTGACCTTGAGGGGAAGAGTACTCTGGGGAAGAACCTGTTTTTGACCCCAAAGCTCCGTTTCGAGCAGAATTTCTACGGGAACGGGTTCGCCCGCTACGTTTTCTCCGGGTCCCTGCTCTTTGAGGGGCGCTTGGGGGAGAACGTAGGAGTGACCTTAGGGTACAACCGGGCAGGGTACGCAGGAGCTACTCCCTTCCGTTTTGACTACACCACGCCGAAGACCGAGTACTGGAGCCTTGGGGTGGTGTACGATGAAGGACCCTGGAGAGTGCGCTTTGAGTCAGGGTACGATGCGGTGGGGAAGGCGTTTGCGGAAGGAATTCTTGAGGTGCGGTACGAGGAGAATGAGGAGAGAAGTGTTGGTATTTCGGGAAGCTACGACTTCAACGAGGGGAATTTTACGGGAATGGTGGTGAGTCTCTCCTGGCCTCTTTCCCGGGAATGGAGCATTGGCCTTGATGGGGGATGGGACTTAGTGAGTGGAGAACTCGAGTCCCTTCGGGTCCGACTCACGAAAGACCTCCACTGCCGCACGGTGAGCCTTTTCTACGATCGCTCCGACAACACCTTCTGGCTTGAGTACGGTCTTAAAGCCTTCCCGGAACAGGTGGTGCGCCTTGGAGGTGAGTGAAGATGTTCCGAATGGTCTTTATCCTCTTTCTCTCTGCGCTTTTTCTTGCCGGTTGCGCCGCCGGTGAGCAACCCCAGTGGGGGGAAGCAGGGAAAGCCGTGACCTTTCGGGTGACCTGTAAAGGCAATCTCGACCCAGGGTTCGTCTACCGTATCGCTGTGGACACAGACGGTAACGCCCTCACCGGTCCCTCGAGTAACCCCTCCTTCTGGGAGGAGGTGTACGTCCTTGAGTGGCGCAATGGGGTGTGTTACCTGCTTTCCCCGGATGGTACGCGGGTGTATATCTTTGAGAGTACCTTTTCGGGTCAAACCGCCGAGGCAACAGTGGACCTTGAGGCTTTGGGGAATCCAGACCAGATGGAGGTCATGGCTCTCGTTGAGGACGATGGCGGGAATGTTCTCGACTACCTGCGGAACTTTTTCCCGGTGCGCTTGAAGTACCAGCAATCCGTGACTCGGACTGATGAAGAAGGGGATGCTTCGGAGCCCTCCGCAGATATTCTCAGGGTAAGTGTTGAAGTGAGTTTCTGAAGAAAGGGGAAGAATAATGCGCTTGAGAGGCTTTTTCGCCTTCATCACGCTTTCCCTTTTCCTCCTTGCTGGATGCTCTCTTCCCTCAGGAGGAGGGCCTCCTTCAGGGGGAAGGCAGTGGACCGTCATGGTGTACATGGCGGCAGACAACGATCTTGCTGGCGAGGCCTGGAAGGACCTGTGGTCCATGGAACTTGTGGGTTCGAATGAAGACGTGGCCATAGTTGTGGAGCTTGATACCCCCTCTGGAGCCTTCCGGTACCTCGTGAACCGAGGGGGATCGACCCTTCTTGAGAGTCTGGGAAGGGTGGATTCAGGGAACTCAGGGACGCTTTTGAGTTTTATCCGTTTTGCCCGAGAAAAGTACCCGGCGGAGCGCTACGCCCTTGTTCTCTGGAACCACGGATCGGGAGTAAAGGGAACAAGTAGAGACATTGCCTTCGATTTCACAACCCAGAGCGCCATCACCCTTCCGGAACTCCGAAGAGCCCTTTCCCTCTCTGGAGTTTCCTTTGAGCTTCTCGGTATGGATGCCTGCCTCATGCAGATGGTGGAGGTGGCGTACGAGGTCCGAAACCACGCCCGAGTCCTCGTGTCCTCCCAGGAGAACGTTCCCGGGGAAGGATGGGATTACGAGACAGTTCTTCGAGCCCTCACGGGGAATCCTCAAATGAGCACCTTTGACCTTGCCCGCCTCATCGTCAATAGCTACGTCGCCTACTATGCAAGAAGCAGCACCCCAGGACTGTACACCCTCTCGGCGGTGGATCTTACAAAAATCGGAGAACTTGCGGCTGCCATTGATTCCCTTGCTCTGACCATGCTCAACGATACTATGACTCCTCCGTGGCTTTACCTTTCCCTTGGGGACTCAGCGCTCTACTTTGGAGACCCCGACTTTGTGGACCTTGGGGATTTCATGAGCATTCTCACCTTCGACCCCCGGGTGTCTCCTCAGGTTCGAGAGAGGGCAAGTATTGTTTTGCAGAAACTCAGAGCCTCGGTTATCGATGTCCAGAGCTTGAGTGTGGGAAGTGGTATAATAGAGACATCTGGGCTCAGTATTTACTTTCCCTATACGGCGTACGTGCGGAGGTACGAGGAGCTCTCCTTTGCTTCCGCCACGCACTGGGATGAGCTTGTACGGTACCTTTCACAGTGGCGATAAGGCATGGAGAGGAGGTGGAAGTATGCATCGCTACGAGGTTCAGATTCTCCGCTCACTCAAAGAAAGCCCAAAGAGCTTCTGGAAACTCCTTGACGAGCAGGATGAACACATTCGGGGTTTTGTGGAACGTTTGAGGCGCCTTATTGATGCAGGTCTTGTGGAGTACCGGGATAGTAAGTTCTCTCTCACTCCTCTTGGAGAGGAGAAGGCCCGTTCCCTTCTTCCCCGACACGAGGTCCGCTGTCCCCACTGTCAGGGTGGTTATGTTTTCGATGTGTTCCAGGACGCCTTTTCTCTCTACCACAGGCTTGTGCAGGATAGGCCTCTCCCGAATCTCGATTTCGACCAGGGTTTTATGACCGAGCGGGACGTCTTTTACCGGGTGGCCTTCCTGTACGAGCGAGGAGACCTTGAGGAGCAGGACATTCTGATTCTTGGGGACGATGACCTTTTGAGTCTTGCTTTGGCAAGCACGAAACTCCCCCGCTCAATCACCGTTCTTGAGGTTGATGAGCGCATTGTGCGGTTCATCACCGAGCGCTCAAAAGAGCATAACCTTGGCATTCAGGTTTTTCTCTACAACGCTGCTGACCCGTACCCCCTTGAGGAGCATCGGTTCTCGGTGTTCATTACCGACCCGGTGGAGAGCGAAAAGGGTCTTAGGATTACCCTTTCCCGTGGAGCCCAGGCTCTTCAGAAGGGAGGAGCTCTCTACTTCGGCCTGACCACCATCGAATCTTCCTGGCACAAATGGTACAACGTGGAGCGCATGCTCCTTGACATGGGTTTCGTCGTCACCGATATTTTGCGCCGCTTCAGCGCCTATCCGGATTCGGACAACCATTTTGACGAAGAGTTCTATGACCGGACGATGATGCGCCGGCTCATGGACATGGATTTCCCTCTTCCGGCTGATGCCGATTGGTTCCGCTCGAGTTTCATCCGCTGCGAAGCGGTGGAGGAGCCGAAGCCTCTTGTTGTCGGTGGTGTGGCCTTTGATGTGGATTTTTACCTTGACGACGAGACCATGGCGACGCCAAGATTCCGCTGATTCTTTCGAAATTTTTCTGAGAGAGTGTAGCCAAATGGACGATTTTGGCGTATATTATAGGTGGATGGTGTGTGGCTATCCTGTCCCAGACTCCTGGGTGAGGGAAAGGAGGTGAAAAGAAAACTTGGTGGCCCGGGAGGAGGGATGTGCGGTAGCAGCCGGAAGTCCACGGGATGGGAATCGAGAGGAAACGTGGAAACTCTCTTATCCCTCCTTGGTGGGACGGAAGGCTGAAAAACCAAAAACAACCAAGGAGGTTGGCGTATGAGGAAACTCGCTCTTGCAGTAGTTCTCGTGTTTGCCCTTGCGGGTTACGCCTTCGCGGCTAATCCGTTCGTGGATGTTCCCCTGAACCACTGGGCGTACGATGCCGTACAGAGCCTGGCGGCCAAGGGGATCATCGTTGGGTACCCTGACGGGACCTTTGGGGGCAACCGTGCTCTGACCCGGTACGAATTCGCCATGGCCATTGCTCGTGCCGTAGGATACCTGGAGCAGAAGATTGATGAGGCTGGCTATGCAACTCAGGAAGACCTTGCCACCCTTGAGAAGCTCGTCCAGGAATTCGCCGATGAACTCAAGCAGCTTGGAGTTACCGTTGACGACCTTAAGAAGGCTCTGGGTGAGCAGAGTGCTGCCGTCAAGGCCCTTGAGGATCGAGTTGCAGCCTTGGAGAAGTACGCTGAGCCCGTAAAGGTCACCGGAGAATTCGACGTTACCTACACTGCTTATGCTCCTACCGCTTCTGGAAAGACTGATGCCAAGCTGAGCGACGAAACTACCCTCAACATTGTTGCCACCATCAACGACTACACCACTGCTGGCGTTGAGCTCAAGATCACCGACACTCTCAACACGCCCTCTGTCTCGGCCGACAACTTCTTTATCGACTACAAGAAGGACGAGTGGTACATCCGAGTTGGCGACATCGACCAGCCGAAGGTGGACCTTGGTCTTGTCCTTGGCGGGTACCAGCCAGATGACGATGATGACGACCTGAGCTACGAGGGTATCTACGCTGTGTACGCTCCAGAGGACAGCGACGTTACCTGGAAGATGTACGCCGATGTCAACGAGTTCTACTCACTCCGCTTAGAGTGGGAAAAGGTTGCTCTTGGTGTTACCTGGATGCCCGAAGGTGCATCACTCTACAATGCTGGTTCTGACCTCATCGTGAGCGCCAGTGGCTGGACCGACTTCGACGAATCGGACGTCAAACTGACCCTCGAAGGTGCCTATGGAGTGCTCTCTGGATCTTATGGTGTTGCCGGCGAGGTCGATATCAAGGCAAGCGAGGACATCGACGTTACTATTGACGGGCACTACGTCACCGCTGGTTTCACCCCGGCAACTTCCACAGCTTCTCCGAGCTCGTTCAACGCCGATGAGATGGGCTTTGGTGTCGCAGCAACCTTTGACCTCTCTGCCGAGGACAGCGCCGAGAAGTGGACGCTTGACCTTGAGTACGACTACGCTCAGGCTATTTCGAGCGGTGCAGTCACCACGAACAAGGTCAGCGGTACCGTGACCTACATCCCAGATGAAGGCACTGAGGAGAAAGGCGTTGTCAAGGTTACCTACGACCTTCTCACCGCTGGCATTACCCTCTACGGTGCATACCTGAACTACCCGTTGGACCTCGACAGCGAGAACAACGCTGCATACTTCTCGGTTGGTGCCGAGTACAACATGGCAACCCAGGGCATTACCGCTGTGGGCCAGTTCAAGTACCAGTGGCTTGAGGAAGGGACCACCGCAACCTTGGAAGCTCGCTACGACAGCACACCCGCTTCTGGTGTTCCACCCTACAGCGTCCTGGCACAACTTGACTGGGATATGGCGGAGAACACCACCCTTACTCTGAGCTACGAACTCAATACCTTTGAAGCAGGCGACGACTTCGGTCAGGGCGACATCATCGACGGTGCTGGCACAATCACTGCTGAGCTCACTGTAAGCTTCTAAGAAGGATACCGAAAGCCCCGGGGATTCTTCCCCGGGGCTTTTTTTATATGCGGATCATGCCCTTTTTTGCAGTACTTGCATCCTGGAAGAACGCATTTTTAGGGAAGTTCTGGAGAAAAATGGATCCCGCTTTCTCCCGGCATCCCGTGGACGTCTTTTTCCCTTCGGGAGTGAGCTTTGAAGGTGAAATCGAGAGTGCTTCTTTGGTGCGTGTTGAGGGAGAGGTCTGGGGGAGCATTCGCTGCCCGGTGGCTGTCTTTGCAGAGACGGCAAGGGCAACGGTAGAAGTGGAGTCCCAGTGCCTCTACATCGAAGGGCACTGCCGGGGGGTCTTCCGGAGCACTGTCCTTTACCTTGCTCCTCGGGGTCGCGTGGAGGGAGAGGTGCATACCGAGACCCTCTACATCGAGGATGGGGCCCGGATGCGGGGGAGAATCTGCGTTGGAGGACATGTGAAAGCCGATGAGACTCGGGAAGCTCTCACCTCGTGAACTCGAGCGCCTTGTTTTTCCTTTCCAGGGGGCAAAACGCCAGGAAGTCGTCTTTGGCCCTTACCTTGGCCGGGACTGCGGAGTTTTGCGCTTTTCCTCTTTCTACATTTCCGCTACCTGTGATCCGGTGACAGGGACGACTCGTGAGGCGGGAACCCTTGCCCCTCACCTTGTGGCCAATGACCTCATCGCCTCAGGTGCAGAACCTGTGGCTCTCCTTGTGAGCCTCCTTTTCCCTTCTGGGGTTTCCCCGGAATTCGTCGAAGGAGTCATGCGAGAGCTCGACGAAACGGCAAGAGAGATCGGCTTTGCCATCCTTGGAGGGCATACCGAAGTGACCGATGCAGTGACACGCCCCATTATCCACTGCACCGGAATAGGAAAAATTGAGTGCGAGCCCCTTCCCGATGTGACACGAATCGCCCCGGGAGATTCAATCGTCATGACGAAGGGAGCGGGAATTGAGGGAACAGGAATTCTTGCCCTTGAGCGGGAGGGAGAACTCAGAGGGGTACTCTCCGAGGAAGAGCTCAAGAGGGCTCAGGCGTTCCTCAGATGGGTGAGCGTTCTTCCGGAGGGGAGAATTGCCCTTTCCTTTTCTCCTCATTGCCTCCACGATGCAACAGAGGGTGGAGTTTTAGGTGCAATCTGGGAGGTCTGCAGTGCCCGGGGGCTTGGATTTGAAGTTGAAGAGGCAAGAGTCATTGTTTTCCCGGAAACAAGGCGTATTGCAGAGCACTTCGGTTGTGACCCCCTTCGGCTCATCTCAAGCGGAACGCTCCTTATCTTCACGCCTGATCCTAAGCCTCTTCTTGCTGCGCTTTCTTCGGCTTCAATCCCTGCCGCAATTATCGGTCGGGTAACCAAAGGACCTCGGGTACTCATCCGCCGGGACGGAACTTGGGAGGAGATTGCCGAATGTCCTCAGGACGAGCTCTGGCGCCTTTTCGAGAAATCGCCCAAATAGGGAAATTCCTTTTCCCCTACCGCGGAACAATCTGGGGAATTACAGGAGGGGTGGTCTACCTTTTCGCCCGCCCAAGGTTTCCCCTCTTTCATCTTGGGATTCTTCTTATCATCCTTGGAGAGGCTCTGCGCCTCTGGGCCTGCGGGTACATAAAGACGTACCGTGGTCCGATGGAGGAAGTGGAAGAGCTCACCACTGCCGGTCCGTATGCGTACGTGCGGAATCCCCTTTACCTTGCCAACGGTTGCATCGGCCTTGGCATTGTCTTCCTTTCGGGGCTCCTTGCTCTTGTCCCCCTTTTCCTTGGGATTTTCCTCGTCCTTTACGGGTCCATTATCCGGGCAGAAGAGACGTTCCTTGCCGGACGGTTCGGGGAGGCGTACAGAAAGTACGCCTCTTCGGTTCCCCGTTTTGTACCTCGCCTTTCCCCTTATCCAGAGCGAAAGGGGACCTTTTCCCTCCGAGTCCTCCTTGAGCGGGAAACCATGACGCTGGCCACTCTTGCCGTGACGATTCTTCTTTTCTACCTCCGGGGATTTGGATTCCT
>JACIZN010000048.1 GCA_014359405.1 Candidatus Caldatribacterium sp. | reverse complement strand
CTTGTGACGACCTACATCACGAACCCCCTGCAGTTTTCAGTTTTTCCGTCTCTCCTCCTTTTTGCCACCCTCTTTCGTCTTGCCCTGAACATTTCCACGACTCGTCTCATTCTCCTCCAGGGGTATGCCGGGAAACTCATTGCTGCCTTCGGGCAGTTCGTCGTTGGGGGGAACTACGTCGTCGGATTCATCATCTTCTTCATCCTGGTTATCATTCAGTTTGTGGTTATCACCAATGGGGCAAACCGTATTGCCGAGGTGGCTGCCCGTTTCACCCTCGATGCCATGCCGGGCAAGCAAATGAGTATCGACGCAGACCTCAACGCCGGGCTCATCGATGAGGCGGAAGCCCGACGCCGGCGCAGGGAAATCGAAAGGCAGGCGGATTTCTACGGAGCCATGGACGGAGCGAGTAAATTCGTTCGAGGTGATGCCATAGCGGGCCTCATCATAACCCTCATCAACTTCCTTGGAGGTATTATCGTTGGGTTGGTCCAGCGGGGCCTTGCCCTCCAGGAGGCTCTGCAGACCTACGCCCTCTTGACGGTAGGAGATGGCCTTGTGGCTCAGATTCCGGCCCTTCTCATTTCCACGGCAAGCGGCCTCATCGTCACCCGGGCAGCAAGTGAAGAAAATCTCGGACAGGATGTCGCCCGGGAGCTCACGCAAATTCCAAGGGCCGTGCTCCTCACAGCACTCCTCCTCCTTTTCCTGGGAGTGATTCCCGGGCTCCCCAAGGTGCCCTTTTTCCTCCTTGCAGGTGCTGCGGGGGCATTCTTCCTCGTTCAGGGGAGAGAAAAACCCAGGAAAGAACCGCCGGAACCCCCAAAGAAAGAAGAGCTCCCCAAAACCCCTGAGGAGATTGTCCGCCTCATCGAGGTGGACCCGGTGGAACTTGAAATCGGGTACGCCTTGGTCCCCCTTGTGGACCCCCAGAGTGGAGGAACACTTCTTGAGCGAATCACTCAGATGCGCATCAGCATGGCCAAGGAAAAGGGCTTTGTGGTTCCTCCGATTCGAGTGCGGGATAACCTGCGCCTTCGGCCGAACCAGTATGTGATCAAAATCCGGGGTGTTGAGGTTGCCCAGGGGGAAATTCTCCCCCGCCATTACCTTGCCATCCACCCTCAGGGTGAAGCGGTCCCCATCGAGGGGATACCCACCCGGGAGCCGGCGTTCAACCTTCCCGCCTACTGGGTGGGGGAGGCGCAGAAGGAGGTGGCAGAAATTGCCGGATTCACTCTCGTTGACGCCGAGTCGGTCCTCATCACGCACCTTTCAGAGACCCTTAAAGCCCACGCTGCTGAACTTCTCACCCGCCAGGACGTGCAGCTCCTCATCGACCAGGTGAAAAGGGTGAACCAGGCGGTGGTGGATGAGCTCATTCCTCATGCGTTATCCCTGGGTGACATTCAAAAGGTGCTCCAGGGTTTACTTTCAGAGCAGGTTCCCATTCGGGATCTTGTCCTCATTCTTGAGGCTTTGGCCGACTCAGTCCGTCAGGCAAAGAGCATCGAAGAGCTCATCGAGGCGGCGCGGAGGCGCCTGGGTCGAAGCATCACCCGTCAGTACCTTGGGGATGACGGAAAACTCCATGTGCTCACCCTTGATGCTCATCTTGAAGCCTTCTTGGGCCGGGTTTTTGGTGGAGAAGAAGTGCTCTCTCCAGAGCGCTTCCGGAAAATTCTTGGAGCGCTCTCAAAGCGTGCAGAAGAAATGGCAAGTCTTGGCCATTTCCCAATTCTCCTTGTTCCTGGTAAAATGAGGAGGAACATTCGGAACCTTTTTGCCGGTTCCATTCCCCAGATTGTGGTGCTTGCTTTTGAAGAGGTTCCGAAGGACGTGGAGGTTCGGGTGGAGGGGGTTGTGAAGGAAGAGGAATGAAGGATCATGGAACTTGAGCGGATTTTCCGGCCTAACCGAAAGGCAAGCCTTGGAATCCGCAGGCGAAACGAAAAAGGGGAATTCGAAGTCACGTACTACCCAAGCCGCATTGAATTTGTAAACCAGGATGCTCTCTGGTTTGCAGCGCCTCAGGAACGGGGGACTCTTGTTCCGGTGAGCATCGGGGAGAGCGTCGAGGTGTACGTCGTCGGAGAGAACGAGGTCTTCTTCTTCGAGGGGAAGGTAAAGGATCGGGTGAAAAAGGGAAACATTGCCTACGTCGTCTTTGCGGTGCCTCAGGAGGTTGTTCGCAAGCAACGGCGGAACTACGTTCGCTTTGAGGCGGCGCTTCCGGTGCTCCTCAAAAAGGGCGAAAAGGCTTTCTCCGGGACCACAAAGAACATAAGTGGTGGGGGCATGCTCGTGCAGCTTCGGGAGGGTAAAGACGTCTTCGAGCACCGGGAAGAGCTCCTTTTCCTCCTTTCTCTTGATGGGAGGGACATTGTCGGTCGGGCTCAGGTGGTGCGAAAGGACGGTCCCGGCCTCTACGCCTTCCAGTTCAGCGAAATTGCCAATCAGGATCGGGAGAGCATCATCAAGTACATTTTCCAAAAACAGGTCGAGCTTCGGAGAAAGGGGCTACTCAAGAAATGAAACCCATTCGGGTAATGGTGGTAGATGACTCGGTCTTCATGCGGCGGATGGTGAAGGACCTCTTAGAGACAGACCCTGAAATCAGCGTGGTTGCCCTGGCCCGGGATGGAGAGGAGGCTCTGGAGCTTATTCCTCAGGTGAGGCCCGATGTGGTGCTCCTTGATGTGGAGATGCCGCGCCTCAATGGACTCGAGTTCCTCGAGCGGGCCCTTTCGCGGGAGCCCCTTCGGGTTATCATGCTCAGTGCTCTTACCCAGGAGGGGAGCGAGGTGACGATGCAGGCTCTGGAGCGGGGAGCCCTTGATTTCATTCCCAAGCCCTCAGGGTCCATTTCCCTTGATATCGACCGGAAGAAGGAAGAAATCATCCAGAAGGTGAAATCGGTGAGTGCCATTCCCCTGGAACGGGTAAGAGCGTGCTGCCTTCCGGGAGGAGTTCTCAAGAAACGTCTCCATGGGGAGGAAACCAAGGAAGAGTCCCAGCGTGTCGTTTTTGTGGCCTCTTCCACCGGGGGACCCAAAGCCCTCCAGATTCTCATGCAGGGTCTTTCACCCCTTACAAGTAGCGGCATGGTGCTCGTGCAGCACATGCCTCCGGGGTTCACGAAGAGCCTTGCCGATCGTCTGAGCGACCTTGCTCCCTTTCCGGTGCAGGAGGCCCAGGGTGGGGAGGCGATTTTCAAAAACCATGCCTTCCTTGCCCCGGGGGGGAAGCATCTCCTCGTGAACGGAGACCGACGCCTGGTTCTTGATGATGGCCCTCCCCTGAAGGGCTTGAAACCCTGTGCGGATATTTCCCTCTCGTCCCTTGTGGACGTTTTCGGCAGCCGCGTTCTGGCCGTAATCCTCACAGGGATGGGGAAGGACGGCCTTGAGGGATGCCGGAAGCTCAAAAAAGCTGGCGGAACGGTGATTGCCCAGGATGAGAAGACCTCCCTCATTTTTGGCATGCCCAAGGCAGTTATCGAGGAAGGCCTTGCGGACTTCGTCCTCCCCATAGAGGAAATCGGAAAAGCCATTGTGGAGTGGGATCGCTGTGGAGACGATACGCGCTGAAGACCTTGTTCTTTTGAGGAACGCCGTTCGAAAGCTCACCGGTATTGACCTCTCCTACTACAAGGAGAACCAGCTCCGTCGGCGCCTCCACTTCATCATGCTCCGGGCAGGAGCCCAAAGCGTTCCCGAGTACGTGCGGCTTTTAGAGACCGACCCGAAAGTCCTTGAGGATTTCAAGAACCGCTTCGCCATTAACGTTTCAGAGTTCTTCCGGAATCCCGAGCGTTTTGAGGACCTTCGGACGAAAGTCATTCCCGAGATTCTCCCCGGAGCGGGAGCGCTTTTTCGAATCTGGAGTGCCGGCTGTTCAGTGGGGAGTGAGGCGTACTCCATTGCCATGCTCCTTGAGGAAATGAATATCAGAAAACCCTACCAAATCTGGGCTACCGACATCGATGAGGATGCCCTCGAGGAAGGACGGCGAGGGGTCTACACGGTGCAGTACCTCCAGAACGTCCCTCCCTCATACTTTGAAAAGTACTTTGAGAAAAGAGAGGACGGCCGTTTCGCGGTTGTCTCTTCGCTCAAGCGGAGAGTCGTCTTTGAGAGGCACGACCTTCTTCAAGACCCGGTGCGTGAAACCTTTGACCTTGTGGTGTGCCGGAACGTAGTCATTTACTTCGAGGATCGGGCAAAAGACGTGGCTTTTTCGAAGCTTGCTCAAGCACTCCGGCCTGGAGGGTACCTCTGGATTGGGAGTACCGAGCGAATTGCGAACCCGGCAAAGTTCGACCTCCGGTACGTTATGCCGTTCTTTTACCGGAAAGAGGGGAAGGGGTGAGCGATGGTCTTCTTTGAAGATTTGAACGAGATGCAGCTTGACGCCTTAAAGGAGATTGGGAACATCGGGGCAGGGAATGCGGCAACGGCACTCTCCAAGATGGTGGGGAAACGGGTCAACATGGAAGTGCCGCTTGTGCGGGTGATTCCCCTCAAGGAGGTTCCCGAATGGCTTGGAGGTCCGGAAAAAGAGGTTCTCGGGGTGTACCTGAGCGTTTTTGGGTCGCTCACCGGGCATATCCTCTTTGTTATGACCATTGACGATGCCCTGAAAATCATGCGCATCCTCCTTGGGGACATGGCTCCTTCCCGGGAACAGATTCTTGAGATGGACGAGCTCTCCTCTTCGGCCATGGGGGAAATCGGGAACATTCTCTCCTCCTCGTACCTCTCGGCCCTTGCCGATTTCACAGGACTGCACCTCAACCACTCGGTCCCTGCAATTGCCGTGGATATGGCGGGAGCGATTGTGGACATCGTGCTCATCGAAATTTCCCAGCACAGCGACTACGCCCTCCTCATCGAGACGGTTTTTGTGGAAGAAGAGGACCGCATCACGGGGTACTTCATGCTCATTCCCGACACAGGGTCCCTTGAAATCATGCTCCAGGCTCTGGGAGTTGTGTAGTATGGCACGGAAAATCACCGTTGGCATGGCGGAGTACCGGGTGAGCAACGACCCGGAGGATATTCTCTGTATTCTTGGGCTTGGTTCCTGCATAGGTGTGTGCCTGTACGATCCGATGCGGCGCATCGGAGGCATGGTCCATGTGCTCCTCCCAGAGCACATTCCCGGCCAGAGCAATCCCTTTAAGTTTGCGGATACCGCCGTTCCTGCGCTCCTTGCTGAGGTTGAGAAAGCAGGGGCAAGCCGCCGGAATATCCTGGCCAAAATATCCGGTGGGGCGAAGATGTTCTCAGGAGCGGATACGCTCTTTGATATCGGCAAGCGCAATGCCGATGCCGTTCGGGAGGCCCTCAAAACTTTGGGAATCCCCCTGAAGGGTGAAGATGTCGGGGGAAGCCGGGGGCGGAGCATTTTCTTCTACGTTGAGGATGGGAGGCTTGAGGTTAAAGTCCTCGGAAGAGACGTCATCGTGATATGAGGGATGAAGGTAAGCGCCGGAGAAGCGTTGCTCAACTTTTTGCCCTCCTTGGGGCATGGGCGTTCACTCTGGGGTACGCCGTGTGGGGGGTATTCCGGGGGATGAGTCTCTTTGCTCTGGCGGTGCGGCTTCCGATTCTTTTTGGGGTGGTGTATGGACTCCTTTTTGCGTACTTTTTCTGGATTATGCGGCACGGTGTGCCTCAGAACGAGTCAGGTGAGAGCTCATGATGCGTACTCTTGAGAAGCCTGGGGATCTTGAGAAGCTCTGGCGGGATTTCCTCGAGAGGGGCGACCGCTCCGCTCGGGAGAAACTCCTGGAGCACTACCTCTACCTTGTGCGGATCGTTGTGGGCCGCATCCTCTACGCTCTCCCCCCCTACGTTGACCGGGAGGACCTTGAGGGGTACGGAATCCTGGGGCTCATCCAGGCTCTTGACCGGTTCGAGCCCCAGAAAGGGGTGCGTTTTGAGACGTACGCTCTTTCCCGCATTCGGGGAGCGGTTCTTGATTACCTCCGTAGCCTCGATCCTCTGACCCGGGGGGAACGTCAGGACCTTCGGCGTATCCTTGAAGCCTGGCGGAGGTGGGAAGCGGAAAAGGGGAAGGAACCAACCCTTGAGGATCTCTCGGAAGTCACAGGGTTTTCCCTCCGGGAGATTACCTGGCTTGTGGAGCGGGGGAAACCTGCGCTCTTTTTTGAGGGAGAGGAAGTGCTTTCTGGGGAGGAGACTCTCGAAGCTCCCGATCCTGCAGGTATCCTTGAGGATCGGGAGCTCCTTGAGTACCTTGGGAAACTCATTGATGAGTTACCCGAACGGGAGCGGCTCATCCTGAGCCTCTACTACTTTGAAGGCCTCACGCTTCGGGAAATTGGAGAGATTCTCTCTCTGAGTGAGGGGAGGGTTTCGCAGGTTCTCACAAGAACCCTTCTCCACCTTCGAGTTCGCTTAGGAGAATGGGGGGGAGAAAAGGTTGGAGAACGAAGGAAGAGAAAAAAGACCCCTTGACGGTTTGGAGCGAGACGGTTTCTTCCAGCTCCTTGTGCCTACCGACGGTATGCGGGCAGAAATCGTCGTCAAGAAGCCCCTTTCTTCTGAGGACCTTGCGCCGTATGAGGAACTCGAAGAGTACCTGAGGCGGAAAGGCATCGTTTTTGGGCTCACGGAAGAGGCAAAAACTCAGGGGAAGCTCCTTTTGACCTCTTCGGGGCACCACCTTGTCGCCGAGGGAGTCCGACCGCAGCGGGGAAAGGACGGCGAAGTGCGGTACCTCTTTGAGGAGGAGGTCCGCAGGGATTTCGTCGAAGAGCCGGAGAGCCAAAAGGACCTCTTTGGTATCCTCCGCATTCCTGAGGTCCATGCCGGGGACGTTCTTGCCGAGGTTCTCCCTCCAGGGGAAGGAATCCCTGGGAAGAACGTTTTTGGAAAGGAGGTTCCCGCCCCTCCCGGACGACCGGCAAAGATTCGGGCGGGAAAAAACGTCGAGGTTCTTGAGGACGGGAGAATTGCCGTGGCGAAGGTCTCAGGGCGTCCGGTGGTGGTGGGAAGGACCTTATCTGTTCTTCCCCTTTTTGAAATCGATGGGGATGTGGGACCGGCCACCGGAGACGTTCGTTTTGTGGGTTCGGTGGTTATCCGGGGGACGGTGCGCTCTGGGTTCACGGTGGAGTCCGAGGGAGATGTGGAGGTATGGGAGGGCATTGAAGCGGCAACGGTGCGCGCTCAAGGGAACGTCCGGATTCGAGGGGGATTCTTCGGAGGGGAGAAAGGTCTCGTTGAGGCAGGAGGAAGCGTCTTCGCGAAAGTCATAGAGAGTGCCACGGTAAAGGCTCAGGAAGACATCATTGTGGAGGAAGCAGTGCTCCACAGTTTCCTCTCAGCTGGAAGGAACATCATCGTTCGGGGAAGGAAGGGAATCCTTGCGGGAGGGGTGGCAAGGGCGGGGAATCTCGTCTGGGTAAAGGTTCTTGGCTCTCCCATGGGGACGAGAACAGAAGTCAGCGTGGGCATTGACCCTGAAATTCAAGAGGAGTACCGGAGAATCCGGGAGAACCTCAAGAAGGTCCGGGAGGTACTCCAGGAGGCGGAAAAGGTTTTCCAGCTTGCCTGGCGCAAGCAGAAAAGCGGAGCGTGCCTTGAGCCGAAGCTCCTTGAGGCGGTGAAGAAAGCCAAGGAGAGTTACGAGCTTGCCAGGGAGCAAGAGAAGATATACACCGAGCGACTTGCAGAGATTGAAGAGATTTTTGAAAAGCACGAGGGTAAGGTGCTCGTGGAGGAAAAGGTGTACCCCCAGGTGCGCATCACCATTGGAAGGTCCACCTACATCGTCCGGGATGAAATTGTGTACGCCTCTTTCTATGAGAAGGATAAGGATGTAGTCATTGGGTCTTTCGAGCGTCCTCGAGTAAAGGAGAGGTAACCATGGTTGACCCGGTGCACATGCAGAACATCGTGACTCGGGCGCCAGAGGTTGCCCGGGTGCAACGGGTTCAGGAAGGGGCACCAGAAGCCCAGAGCCAGGTTTTTGCTCAGGAACTTGCCAGGGAAACCCAGAGAGCGGAAGAAACGGTACCCTCTCCACCACAGTCTGCTCGAGCCGAGTGGAAGAAGGAGAGAAGAAAGAGAGAGGAAGAGAGACGAGGCACCTCTGGAGATGCTCGAAAAACGCGAGAAAAACAGGAAGTGGAAAAGGACCTTGGCCACTTCATCGACACAACGGCCTGAGGTGAGGGGGAATGCTCAAGAACATCCTTGAAGATGCCCTTCGAAGGCTCTTACCGGAAGTGTACGCGGTGAAGAAGGACCTCTGCCC
This sequence comes from Candidatus Caldatribacterium sp., assembly GCA_014359405.1. Taxonomy (NCBI): domain Bacteria; kingdom Pseudomonadati; phylum Atribacterota; class Atribacteria; order Atribacterales; family Candidatus Caldatribacteriaceae; genus Candidatus Caldatribacterium; species Candidatus Caldatribacterium oleiphilum. The sequence continues at coordinate 4,846 of JACIZN010000048.1, read as the reverse complement.
TTGTCCCCAGTGCCAGGAGGATGTTCTTGCCCTGGCGCTTCGTTCGCTCCCCCCAAAGTACGTTTCTCGGGAACAGGGAGAGGTTTTCGCCCGCCTGGAGCTTGAGAATCCCCAGACTCAAATTGACATGCTCGAGGCACTGCTCCAGGCCGCCGATATCGTCATCGCCCGCCCCCGCTGTGCAAGGGCTCAGGAATCGCAAAGAGGTCAATCTGGGGAGCCCGGTAGGTAAAGGAGACGAAGAAGACGAGGGACACAAGAAAAAGGAGAAGGAGTACTCCCCTGGTCCCTGGCAGGAACCAGATGTCCTCAATCCCCCGCTCGATGGTTCCCCCAAGGATTCCCGAAAGGAAAGTCACCGCGAAAGCCCAGGTGAGTTCAAGGGGCAGGGGAAGAGGGCTTTCCGTAACAGCCTGAGCCAGGTACCAGACGGAGGCCATGGCCCAGGGAATGGACCAGGTGGCAAGAAGCCTTGAGGGCCAGAATCCCCGGGGACGGAGAGGGTGCTTCCGAAGAAGGGCGAACTCAAGAAGAGAGGCAAAGAAGTAGGCAAAGAAGCCGATTTTGAGGTGTTCAAAAACTGACTCACTCGTTCCAAAGACAGGGCGGAGCACCTCAAAACCCGTTGCTTCGTACCCAAAGTGGAGGAAAACGTAGATACCAAAGAAAAAGAGAGCTTTCGTGACGAGGTTCATGATCTCCCTTCTTTTCTCCTCTTTGCTACCATTATATCCGAGGAATTCACAGATTTGTTACAAATCCTTAAGACATCCTTAAAAAAGCTCACCTACCCTCTGGTACAATGGAGAAAAGAGAAAGGAGCTCTTTCCAATGCGGAGGGTGTGCGCTCTTTTCGTTTACCTTGGGATTGTGCTCCTTTTGGGATTTGCGGCCTCAGGAAAAGAGGTAACCCTGAAGGAAGCCTTAGAAGTGGCGCTCGTGAAAAACCCGGACATCAAGAAAGCCGAGCTCTCTCTTGCCGTTGCCAAGTCGGCGCTTTCGGAGGCTCGGGAGGATACCTTTTCTCCCACCATCTCCCTGAGGGAAACTGCAGGGCTTTTCGGAGTGCCGGGCGGCTTTTCCCTGGAGCTCAAAGATACCATTTCCTTTGATGCCTCGCTCTGGGAAGAAGCTCAGGTGAACCTTGAGAAAAGTAAGCGGTCTCTTGAGGCAACTCGGGAAGAGGTGAAAAAGAAAGTCATCGCCGCATACCTTGATGTCCTCCGAGCGGAAGGAGAGCTTGCCCTTGCTGAGAAAACCGCAGAACTCTACCGGGAGAAGGTACAAAGCCTTTTAGAGGGATATGAAAAGGGGGAGGTGGGCTCTTCTGCCCTCAAGGAAGCCCAGGGGAGGTACAAGGAGGCAGAGGCAAACCTCAAAGCCCTTGAAGCGCAGCTTCGTCTCCGCAAACAGGAATTCTTCGCCCTCCTTGGAGAGGAAATGGAGGAGGACGTGACTTTTGCCCCTCTTCCTGAGTTCTCCCTCTCCCTTCCTGAAGAGACTTCCCTTTCGAGCTTTGTGGCTCTCAACGATACGGTTGAGGACCTTGAGGGGCAAAAGCGGGTTCTTGAGGCCTCCCTTTCGAGGCTTCGCCGCGAGGGGCGTCCCCAGATTCTTCTTGAGGGGATGTACACGAGGGATGGCTGGTCCCTTTCTCTGGGGTACAACTTTTCCCAGGAGTCCTTGGATGTTGCCCTTGAGAAACCCCTTGCCCTTTCAGGTTCTTCCTCGGGGGATTTCAGCGCCGGCCTTGCGATTTCGTGGACCTTTTCCCCCAGCTTATCCGAAAAGAAAAAGCAGGCAGAACTCGAGAGGGAATCCCTTCTCCTTGATCTTGAAGTGGCGAAGAGGAACACCCTCTTTGACCTTCAAGAGAAGTACCTTGCGGTTCTCAGGGCAAAGGAGATTCTTGAGAGCAAGAAGATGCTCCTTGAGGCGCAGAGGGAAATTTTTGAGGCACGGAAGAAGCAGTTCGACCTTGGGGTACTTGATGGAACGACACTCCTTGAGAGCGAGCTTGGGTTTTTGTCGGCCCAGAACGATTACGACAGTGCCCGTTACGAACTTCTTGAGAGCTTCCTTGAGTTCCTTCGGGGCATTGAGGAGCCAATTCTCTGGGAAACGCTCTTTCCCTCGCAAGGAGGAGAAAACGGATGAAGAAGAACCTTGCTCGAAGTGTCGCTGTTCTTCTTTTTGCTCTTCTTTTTCTTCTTGGTGGCTGTGTTTCTCCCCAGGGGCAGAATTCGCCGCAGAAAGGACTCAAGGCGAACACCCCTCAGGTTGTCCCGGTGCGCCGGGGGAGAATAGCCGATACCGTGTCGGAACTTGGGACTCTGGAGCCCCTCTCGAAAGTCGAGATTATCGCTGAGGAAAGCGGCAAGGTGGCCGAGGTTCTCGTCAAGGAAGGTGATGTGGTCGAGAAAGGGCAGCTCCTCCTTCGCCTTGATACCCAGGACCTTGAGATTTCGAAAGCCCAGGTCCTGGCTCAGCTCAAGTCTGCCCAAATCGACCTTGAGGAGCTCCTGGCGGGAGCAACAGAAGTTGAGCTCCGCTCGAAAGAGGCCCAGTACACCGAAGCCCTCCTGAGCCTTGAAGAGGCCAGGAAAGCCTTGGCCCGGAACGAGAAACTCTTTGCTTTAGGGGCCATCTCAAAAGAGGAGCTCGAAGCGAGTCGAAACGAAGTTATCCGGCGGGAGAAGGCGCTCGCCGTGGCGCAAGCAGAACTTGAGGAGACCCGGAAGAAACCCAAGGCTGAAGACGTCGCCCGGGCTCGGGCAAGAATTGAGGAAATCGAGGCCTCTCTCCGTTCCATAGAGCGGCGGATTGAGAAGGCCGAAATTCGTTCTCCTCTTGCGGGCATCGTTCTTTCGGTGAACGTGGAAGAGGGGGATTTCGTCTCAAGTGGAACGAGTGCCTCAGGGGGAACAAGCCCTGTAGTGGTGGCCGATCTCTCCACCATGAAGGTGGACGTTCCAGTGAACGAGGTGGACATTCCCCGGGTGAAAGTGGGGCAGAAAGCGCGGATCACCCTTGATGCTTTCCCGGGGATGACTTTTGAGGGAGAGGTAGTGGCCATCGCCTACCAGGGGAAAACGACCGAAAACGTCGTCACCTACGATGTCACAGTGCATCTTCCCAACCCCGAGAATCTCCTCCGGGCAGGAATGACGGCCAATGTGGAGATTGTGGTTGAAGAAAAGGAGAACGCCCTCCTTGTCCCGGTGAGCGCAGTGCAGGAGAGAGATGGCAAGGCTTTCGTCTTTGTGAAGAATGCCGAGGGACAGGCAGAACCTCGAGAAGTCACCCTGGGAGTGCGGAGCGATACCTTTGTCGAGGTGGTCGAAGGGGTGAAGGAGGGAGAGGAGGTTTTCGTGACCCCTCCTGAGGCTCCGCAGGGGACACCTCTTCCAAGGCAAACGGGTTCCTCTCCGCGCGGAGTCCCAATCCCTGTCGGTCCCCCAGCCCCGAGAAGGTGAGGCTATGGAGCCGGTTATCCAGGTGGAGAACTTGGTGAAGGTCTACCGCACGGGGAAAGTGGAGGTCCAGGCGCTGCGGGGAGTGACTTTTACCGTTTTCCCTGGGGAGTTCATCGCCATTATGGGACCCTCAGGCTCAGGGAAGACCACCCTCATGAACATCTTGGGGTGCCTTGATACTCCCACTGAGGGGAGGTACGTCCTCGATGGGGTGGAGGTTTCCTCGCTCAGGGAGAACCAGCTTGCCGAAATCCGGAACCGTAAAATCGGCTTTGTCTTCCAGAACTTCCATCTCCTTCCCCGCCTTACGGCTTTCCAGAACGTGGAGCTCCCGCTCCTTTACGCGGGGGTGCCCCGGAAGCTTCGGGTGGAGAAAGTCCGGAGGCTCCTTGAGCGGGTTGGACTGGGGGATCGGATGCACCATCGGCCGAATGAGCTCTCCGGAGGGCAGATGCAGCGGGTGGCCATTGCCCGGGCGCTCGTGAACGATCCGGCGATTGTCCTTGCCGATGAGCCCACCGGAAACCTTGACACGCTCTCGGGAGAGGAAATCATGGCCATTTTCCAGGAGCTCAACGAAGAAGGGAAGACCATCATCCTTGTGACCCATGAGCGGGATATCGCCCAGCACGCCCGACGGGTGATCCATTTCCGGGACGGGAGAATCCTCAAGAATGAAGATGTCACAGACCGGCTTGAGGCAAGGAGAATTCTTGAGGAGCTCAGAAGAGAAAAAGCCTTCGAGGAGGGGGAAGGATGAACCTCTCGGAGAGCTTCCGGACGGCTCTTTTCAACCTTCTTGCGAACAAGCTCCGGTCGTTCCTCACCATGCTTGGTGTCATCATTGGGGTGGCAAGTGTCGTGGCCATGGTGGGCCTGGGGCAGGGCATGCGGGCTCAGATCATGGAGCAGCTCACGAGTCTTGGCTCCAACATCCTCACCGTGGTTCCGGGGAGACTCCGCCAGGGTCCGGGGAGCTTCTTCATGGCCCGGGGAGGCGGAGATGTCCTGAAGTACGAGTACTTCCAGGAGCTTCGGGAAATCCCCTTTCCAGGTATACAGGCCGTAACCACTGAGACCGGAGCAAGCTTTGCCGTAACTTTCGGGCGGGAGAGCGTTGTCGTGAACGTGGTGGGAACAACTCCTGATTTCCTCGAGGTTCGGAATTTCTCTCTTCTTGGTGGTCGCTCCTTCAGCGATTACGATTTCTCCTACTCCCGAAGGGTTGCCGTTTTGGGGCACACGGTGGCCCAGGACCTTTTTGGGAATCCTGAAGCTTCAGTGGGACAGGGGCTTCCAAAGGAAAGGTCAGTACGGAAAGTGGGTCCGCATGGTAAAGGAGGTGGGTGTTCCTGTACCTTCTCGAGATT
>JACIZN010000047.1:1135-13388 GCA_014359405.1 Candidatus Caldatribacterium sp. | reverse complement strand
CATAACCCGATCAAGGGCCAAATTCTGGGCCACTAAGTCCAGAGTTCTTCGCATTCTCCCGACGATTTCCTTGAGGAGAGCAAAGAGGCATTCCTCTCTTGTGGTATCAAGGGTGAGCCCCGAGAACGAGGCCCGTTTCTGAATGAGACTTGTCCTATCCCCCGTAAGATATGGGATACACCGCACCTCCGGAGGATACTCCCTCTACAGTACTTCCCGAAGGTATGAGCCATAGAATTCTTCTCTATCCAGCTCTCTGCAGAACTGGGTCCGGAACCATTCAAGAGCAAACCCTCCAATGACAATATCGTACATGAGCCACTTCCCGGGCAGAGGGTGAGTCCTCAGGTAGTAACGTTCACTCGGAAGGGGTTTCTCAAGGCACACCACGAGAATTTCAGAGCTCCCGGAAATGTTAAGGACTTGCCCCTCCTTCAGGAGCCCCGCACCAACCGCCGCAGCGGAGGTATCGTTGGACCCCACAAGGACAGGCACGCCTGAGGGTAGACCGGTGACGCGCGCTGCTTCATCCGAGACGTACCCGGCAATCTCAAGAGAAGGTATGACCGGAGGGAGTTTCTCCAGGGGAATGCCAAGGTCACGAGCAAGATCCTCATCCCATCCTGATGCGTTGACCGTGTTGTACAATCCGGTAACAGAGGCATTTGTGGGATCGATAATCCACCGGTTAACAAGCTTTTTAAAGAGAAAGGTATTCAGATGCCCTAAGATGGAAGCTTTTCGAAAAACCTCTGGTCTTTTCTCTTTCAACCAGAGCATGCTCGTGAGAGAAATTCCTCCAGGATAAGGGACGTTCCCCGCCACTTGGAGAAATCTTTCCTTTCCAATAATCCGTACCGCTTTCCTCGCCTGTTGCACGCTCCTCCGGTCCCAATGGATAATGGCAGGGAAAAGCGGAGACCCCTCGCTATCCATGGCAATCAGTGCTGGACTAAAGACGCAGGGCACTATGAGGGCAACGTTCTTTGCGTACCCCCGCTCCTCCAAGCTCTTCGTAACTCTGAGAAAGGCCTGCCAAACTACATTAGGGTCAATCTGTACACTGAGTCCATGAGCCTCGTAGGGGTACTCTACCCTCTCCTGCGCAACTGGAGAAAAGTTCTCGTCAAAGAGAACACTCTTCAGAGAGGAAGTCCCCGCATCAATCGTCAGAATATAGTGATTGCCCATGCCCTACCTCCTTGGAAGACGCGGCACAACCTTCAAGCTTTTGGGTAACACTTTCCACAACAGAGAAAACGTCAAGACCGCACTTCTTCAAGAGAAATCCCCGCTCTCCTGAAAACCCAAAATGACTCGGGGCCCCGAGCTCCAGAAGTGGGGGGATGTGTCCTGTTTCGTAGAATGCCCGGAGGAGATTGTCTCCCAGACCTCCTGTTCTCGCATGCTCTTCAAGGGTTACCACAAGCCGGGAGTTACAGGCAATACTCCTCACAACCTCAGGATCAAGGGGCTTCACAAAGCGAGCATTAAAGACAAAGGTCTTGTACCCTCTTTTCTCAAGCTCCAAAGAAGCCTCAAGGGCAACTCCGACAAGCTGCCCCAGCGCAATGAAGGTCACATCGGCTCCCACAAATTCTCCGGCTGTAAGAGGTTCAAATTTCCCAAGCACCACCTCTTGGTGTTCCTTCGAGAACTCAACCTCTCCGCTTCGAGCTCCGAATCGCATGTACACAGGGCCCTGGAAAGTTCCAAAGAGATACCTCCCAAGAACCAAGGTATCCGCGTAGTCGCATGGCTCACATACTACGATGTTGTCGAGTGCAGAAAGAATGGCAATATCCTCGAGTGCCTGGTGAGTGAAACCAGCGTACTGCGCCGAAAATCCCGTATCAGTTCCACAGATTTTCACATTCAAAGCCCAGCGGCAGATATCAGTACGAATTTGTTCGAAAGCCCGCATGGTTAGAAAAGTGGCATAGCCTGAAATCACCGGTACTACACCTTGAAGGGCAAGGCCAGCGCATATTCCCATTCCTGCCTGCTCACAGATACCACACTCGATAACCCTTTCCGGGTACTGGTCCTTAACCTTTTTGAAGCGGGATGCCGAATCTACAGAGACACATACAATGTCTTTCCCCTCGGCTATGAGCGCTACAAGAATGTCCTGTAGTGCCGTCCTTCGATTCCTCATGGCTGCACCTCAAGCTCTGCATAACGCTCAGCGACCTCCTTCGGAAGGCCGCAGTAATGGGATTCCACTCTGTTCTCAAGTTCCGGAACGCCTTTTCCCTTCACTGTCTGGGCAAGAATCACCAAGGGCTTCCCGTCGTTCCTCCCTTTTGCCTGGGTGAGAACTTTCCAGAGGGCTTCAATATCGTGACCGGGAACGTTTTGCACAATCCATCCGAAAGCTTCGAATTTTGCCGCCAAGGGCTCCAAAGGATGCAAATCCTCCGTGAAACCGGAAAGCTGCAAACGATTGCGGTCAACGATAAGAGTAAGATTGTCAAGATTATATCGGGAAGCTATCGGAAGACATTCCCAGTTCGTTCCCTCGTTGAGTTCCCCGTCTCCCACGAGGACGAAGACGTGGAAGGGCTTTTGGCGCAACCTAAAGGCAAGGGCAAAACCAATTCCCAGGGGAAGACCATGCCCTAAGGAACCTGTAGCGGCGTCAATTCCTGGCACTCCGAGCTCTGGATGGATTCCAAGAAGTGTCTCTCCCACGCAGCCATACTCCCAGAAAAGGTCATCCGCAAGGAAACCCCTTTCGGCAAGCACGGCGTAAAGGGCAAGACCGGCATGTCCTTTGGAGAGCACGAACTGGTCCCGCTCGCGCGAAAAGAGATTACCCTCCGTGATGGAGAGAATCCCGTTGAAAAGGCAGGTTAAGATTTCCACAACCGACAGCGATCCCCCGATGTGACTTACCCCAGCACGAAAAGTCGCAGCGATAATCCGCTTTCGAACATTCGTGGCAAAGGCTTCGAGTCTTTCCCTCTCAAATTCCACGAAAGTCTCATCCCTTCCCTGGTTGCTGCAGGGCAGCGAAATCGTTAAAAATAACAAGATATTTGTTTCAGAAAAAGTATACTCGAAGTCCTCCCTCCTGTCAATTCTTGGGGAAATGGAAGAAGTCCATGGAATTGAAAAACTCTCCCCCTCCTTGTATAATACTTTCAAAAAGTGCGCCTGTAGCTCAACTGGACAGAGCGCTGGACTTCGGATCCAGGGGTTGGGGGTTCAAGTCCCTCCAGGCGCGCCAGGGTTGAGTTTTAGCCCCGCACACCAGAGGGAGTGTGCGGGGCTTTTTGTTATTTTTACTCTGGTTCTCCGGGCCAGGGTCCAACAACACCCCCTACAGCCCACTCCATCGTGATGAGCTCGTCCATGGTCAGACGGACACCCTGAGGAACCCGAAGATTCCCCTTACGATCACGAATGGGACCGGTGAAAGGACTGAAGGCGTACTCAGGGTCGGCCATATCCTTAAGGAGGGCGAAAACGAGGTCGTAAACGCTGATTTCCCCGTAAACCGGATCGTTCACAACCGTGGATTTCAGCTGGTCCTCAAAAACGGGGTTTATCGGCATCCCAAAATCGGCTCCGAGTTCCACAGCCCCTTCGCGCAAGAGCCACCAGTAGTCAACATTCTCGAGGTTCTTTGGGGTGTACAGGCCAGCGTAAACTTTGGCAAAAAAGTCAAGGTAGATGGCTTCCCAGTGCACGAGCTGTCCCGAGGCGACGAAGTTAGGAGCAAATTTGTACATTGGAGAATAGTGCCCGAAGCTTGGAAGGCCATGCTCGGCAGCAACCTGGACCACCGTGGGAGAATCCTCGGTAAAGGCCAGAACATCGGCTCCCTCAGCAATGAGAGACTCTGCAGCTTCCTTGGCTCCTGCAGGATCGTACCAAGAGGTCTGCAACCAGCGTACCGAAACCTCAGCGTTAGGATTGACCCGTCGGGCACCTAAGGTAAAAGCATTGATATGACGCTTGAGTTCTGGAATCGGGAAGGCACCAACATAGCCGAGCTTATTGGTCTTCGTTAAGGCACCAGCGATGATACCGTTCAGATAGTACACCTGATGGAAGTCCGCCATGTAGGTAGCCATATTCGGGGCTCTCTTAAACCCGGAGCAGTGGAAGAAGATTTTGTCCGGATACCGCTGGGCTGCAGAAAACGTCCCGTCCATGAAACCAAAACTCGTGGTAACGACGACATCAACTCCCTCCTGGTTGATAAGGCGGTCGATAACTCCTTCGACCTCTCCTTCGGGAACAGCCTCAACGTATACCGTTTCAATCCAGGGATAAGTGGCTTCGACGATCTGTCGAGCCTGGTCGTGAGCGTAACTCCACCCGAAGTCCCCAATGGGTCCGACATAGATGAACCCAACCTTGAGCTTGGCCTCTTCCGCATGCACAAGAGTTACAGGCAGAAGAAGCACCAAGAGGAGAAAAAGGACCATGAACTTCCGCATACTACCACCTCCGCATTCTGAACTACTCTCTCCTATAAGGTACCCCTAAGGAAGCTGGGGGTCCCACTCGCCTCCGTGCTGCAAGACGAGACACAAGACTCAGGGCAACAAGGGGGAAGAGATACGGAAGAGTATTCAAAAGTTCTGGGGCGACACGAGCCTGGAGAGGGAAAGAGAGCTGGTACAGCACGCCGAAAAGGTAGGCTCCCACCATACCCCAGAGAGGATTCCAGAAGGCAAAAATGGTTAGAGCAATGGCGAGCCAGCCCATGCCAGCGGTCATTCCATATGACCAGGACGGTCGATACCCTAAGGAAAGATATGCTCCTGCAAGGCCTGCGAGAACACCCCCAAAGGCAACGCAAACGTACCTTACCACAGAAACACTGATGCCCATAGCGTCACAGGCAGCGGGGTTTTCGCCGACGGAACGGATTACGATTCCCCAGCGAGTCCAAAAGAGGATAAACCAGAGGAGAATCGAAAGTCCCAAGGCCACGTACACAAAGACGTTGTGCTTTTCAAAACCGGGGAGATTCGAAAGAAACGGTATCCGGTACACAGGGAGTGTCGCCGCCAGTACCTTGCCTTCAAAATTCCGCCCAAGAACACCGGAAATACCCATTCCCAGCATCCCCAAGCTCAAGCCCGAAACCACCTGATTTGCCCGAAGGGTAACACTGCAAAAGGCATGGAGCAGAGCCGCACATCCTGCAACCGTTCCCCCTGCAATAACTCCAAGCCAAGGATTGGAAGAAGAGAGCGTCACTGCAAAAGCCGTAAAAGCACCAAGAGACATCATGCCTTCCACTCCGAGATTCAGAATTCCGGAACGTTCCACATAAATCTCTCCAAGAGTTGCAAGAAGAAGGGGTACACTGTACGCCAGTGTTCTCCCAATGATTCCGCTAATCCACAACCCCATTGTGGACATCTTCTTCCTCACCCCAAGGTGTACGCTGCAAAGTAATGCGGTAGTAGAGAAGTCGTTCGGAAGCAATAAGGAAAAGGAGCACAAGCCCATTCAGGATGTATATCATCTGGAACGGAATCCCAAACGAGACTTTCAAGGCATCTCCTCCAGACATCAATGCCCCAAAGAGGAAGGCACCGGCAAGAGTCCCGAGAGGATTAGCCCGGGCAATCCAGGCAACGATGACCCCCGTAAACCCATACCCCAGGGAAATGTGGGCGGGATGGCGGAGCATGTGGTGAATGCCACTCACCTCGCCCACTCCGGCAATCCCCGCAAGTCCCCCTGAGAGGAACATGACTAAAGACACGACACGCTGGGTATCGATTCCGGCAAGGTAAGCTGCCTTCTCACCCCTTCCCGCCACCCGAAGCTCAAAGCCAAAAACAGTCTTAGTGAGGAGGAAGTAGCAGAGGAAAGCCGCAAGAATAGCAAGAAGAAGCGTCGTTAAAGGCACGCGGGTCGTACCAAGAGTAGCAAGCCAGGCCTCTTTTGGAAAAGGGTCGGTATAGGCGAAACCTCGAACCGTCTTCCCCTTCCAGGGACCAAGGATGAGGTAGAGGACAAGGTTTGCAGCAACGTAATTGAGCATAAGGGTCGTGATGATTTCGTTGATGGCGAGTTTGTTCCTACACCACGCGGCAAAGAGTCCCCACAAAGCTCCTCCCAGGAACCCAAGGGCAAACATCACCGGGAGAAGGAGAAAGGGGGGTACAGGGGAAAAGAGCGCAACCCAGGCTCCCACAATGGCTCCAACGAGCATCTGTCCCTCGGCACCAATGTTCCACACCGAGGCTTGAAAGGAGACCGAAAGGCCCGCTCCAATGAGAGCCAAGGGAATCATCCGTTTGACGGTCTCAGAAAGAGCGTAGAGGCTGCCAAAAGCTCCGTTCAGGAATACCCGGTACGCGGCAAGAGGGGAAATCCCGAGGAAGGAGAAGAGAAGACCACTCACCAAGAATGCGAAAACAACAGAACCCACGGAGACAAAGAAAACCATCCCAAAAGAGGGCTCGATGTGCTGTACAATCTGAAACCTGAACCTTTTCATCTACTCATCACGAGATGCTCCTCGGAAACCCCTCCCATCATCATTCCGATTTCCTTTCGATCCTCCTCCGTCCACCCGCCTTCTGGTCGCCTTTTTTCACCCACAATCGAACCCTTGTAGAGAACCAGCACCCTATCGGAGAGAGCCAAAATCTCATCGAGATCCCCGGAAATGAGAAGAATTCCGATGCCCTCCCTCTGGAGAGACAAAAGAAGACGGTGGATAAAGTCTGTAGCAAGGATATCAAGACCCGCTGTGGGATTTGCAACAACAAGCACCCGAGGACGAGAAACCAGAGCCTGAGCGAGAGCAACCCGCTGCCTGTTGCCACCAGAGAGCAAACGTACAGGAAGGCGAGGTGATGAAGGTACAATTTTGTAGGCTGCTATCGTTTCTTCTGCGTGTGCCTGGACACGCTTCCAGTCAAGGAAAATTCCCCGACGAAAAGGAGCCTCCCGGTAATTTCGGAGCACCAGATTCTCCGAGACCGCCAGTTCCCCCACCAGGGCCATTCGTCGGTCCTCCGGAACGTAACCAAGACCAGCTTCTCGGATTCTCTTCGGCGAGGATCCGGTGAGATCGATTCCCCCAAGGAGTATGCGTCCTCGCAGAGGGGAACGGAGCCCTGCAAGGGCTTCAGCAAGTTCTCGCTGACCATTACCAATAACCCCTGCAACACCTACAATTTCTCCTTCTCGTACCGCAAAGGAAATCCCCCGTACCCCAGGAAAGCCCCGGTCATCGAGCACCCAAAGGTCCTCAACCCTGAGGAGAACTTCACCCGGGTTCAACAACGTCTTCTCAAGGGAGAGAGTCACCTTCTCTCCAACCATCATTGTGGCCAAAGTTTCAAAATCAACTGCCCCCTTCTCAACCGTTCCAACAACTTTCCCCTTCCGAAGCACGGTAATGCGGTCTCCTATCTCCCCGATCTCGCTAAACTTGTGCGTGATAAAAATACAGGTTCTCCCCTCGTCTTTCATTCTTCGCAGAACGGAGAAAAGCTTCTCTGCGTCCTTAGGGGTGAGTACTGAAGTGGGCTCATCAAGAATGAGAATCTCTGCTCTCCGGAGGAGAGCCTTGAGGATTTCTACCCTCTGCTGCTCCCCTGCAGAGAGCTGCCACACGTACGCATCCGGGTCTACATCAAGACCGTACTCTCTGGAAAGACTCCAAATCATTTCTCGCGCTCTCGTGGCAGGGAAAAGGTGAGGTATACGAGGAAACCCAAGCACAATGTTTTCCCAGACCCTGTGGGCAAGAACCAAGCGGAAATGCTGGTGAACCATCCCGATGCCAAGCTCTATAGCTTTCCGAGGGGACGAAATGCGTACTTCCTTTCCCCGAAGAAGGATAGATCCCTCATCTGGCTGGTAAATGCCGTAGAGAATGTTCATGAGGGTCGTTTTTCCTGCCCCGTTTTCTCCGAGAACAACATGAACTGTGCCCTTCTCAACTCCAAAGGTTACGTTGTCGTTTGCCAGAATGTCCGGGGGGAAACGCTTGGTGATACCTCGAAAGGCTACAACCTCTTCTCCCATTTCTCTCCTCCTGAGTCACTCAACAACCCGTAATTATATACTATCAGGAGTTCGCAAGCAGCAATCTTCTTGGTACAATTGTGCCAACTTCTTCAAAGGGGGGGAGAATATGCTTGGGCTCCACGACTTCTCAATTGTTCTCGTGTGCCTTCTCTGCACAGGGAGTACCGTTCTCTGCATGGTCTACGGCCTTCTCAACTGGAATCGCGGTGGAGAGGAAGTGCAGGTAGAAAAAGTCATCAAATGGGAAAAGGAAGAAGAGGCATTAGAAGAATAGGAGGGGGAACATGTACCGCCTTGCGCTCATCCTTGCAACCCTCGTGTACCTCCTCATTACCGGCTACCTTGGGTACGTGGCCTATCGGAAGACGAAAACGACAACCGATTACCTCCTTGCCGGACGAGAAGCCCATCCCTACATCATGGCCATGTCCTATGGAGCGACATTCATCAGCACCTCTGCCATTGTCGGTTTTGGGGGAACGGCAGCCCTTTTTGGACTGAGCCTCCTCTGGCTCACCTTCCTGAACATATTCGTGGGCATATTCATCGCCTTTGTCTTTTTCGGACACCGAACCCGGGCAATGGGGTACAACCTCGATGCGCATACCTTCCCTGAACTTCTGGGAAAACGCTTCCAGTCTCGCTTCATACAGGTTTTCAGCGGCATACTCATTTTCCTCTTCATGCCGATTTACGTCTCCGCAGTCCTCATGGGAGCGACCCAATTCCTCGTTGTGAACCTCAAGGTGGACTACGAAATAGGCCTTCTCCTCTTCTCGACCATCGTCGCTCTCTACGTCATCATGGGAGGCCTGAAAGGCGTCATGTACACAGATGCCTTTCAAGGCACAGTCATGTTTGTAGGAATGTTGTCCCTCCTTTTCCTCACCTACCATCGCTTGGGGGGAGTTGTGCCGGCGCACGAAGCCCTAACAGCGCTTACTCCTCAGGCTCAGGAAGTCTTTGGAGCCACGGGGCATCGAGGGTTTACAAGTATGCCTGCTTTCCTCTCCCCCCTTTGGTGGACGGTTATCTCCACCATTGTTCTGGGCGTGGGCATTGGAGTCCTTGCCCAACCGCAACTTGTTGTCCGTTTCATGACGGTACGGAGTAGCCGAGAACTCAACAGAGCCACCGCCATTGGCGGAGTGTTCATTCTGGCCATGACCGGCGTGGCCTTTGCCGTTGGCGCACTCACCAATGTCTACTTCTTCAGAACCACTGGGCAGATATCCTTCCTTGCCGCAGGAAAGCAGGTCGACTCGATTATTCCTCTCTTCATCGAGAAGACCATGCCCTCTTGGTTCAGCATCCTTTTCCTTGTGACCCTCTTTGCCGCCGCAATGTCCACGATGAGCAGCCAATACCACACAATCGGTACGGCGCTCAGCCGGGACATCTTCGAGACCTTGACAAAGCGAAGAGGAACCATCGGTCTCAACCGTATAGGGACATCCATCGGCATAATCCTGAGCACCCTCCTTGGGTGGGGTCTTCCCCGTTTCTACGGTCTTGGCTCTGAAATCATCGCCAGAGGCACATCGATTTTCTTTGGCCTCTGCGCTTCAACCTTGCTCCCCATGTACATCGGAGCCCTGTACTCACGGCGCATCACGAAAGCCGGAGCCATTGCCGGAATGCTCACCGGGTTTGCTGCCAGCATGTTCTGGTTCCTCTTTGTGCATGAAAAGGAATCCCAAGTCCTTGGATTATGCCAGGCCCTCTTCGGGCGAGGGGCTCTGTGGGGACTACCCTGGAAAGTTGTCGATCCAATTGTCATTGCTCTACCCCTTGCAGCAGCTGTAACTATCATCGTGAGTTACTGCACGAAACCACCTGATGCGCACCACTTAAAAGCCTGTTTCAATGGTCTTTCCTGAGAGAAACGTGGTATAATTCTTCTTGCAAAGAGCACGCCTGCGGTGAGGAAGCGAGGTGCTTCTGAAACCAAGGGATTGAAACCTGGTCTTTCTCCCGCAGGCCAGGTTTTTGCTTTTCTTAGGGAGGTGGCTGTATGCTCACAAAAAGCGCACCGGTAAGTATCCGGGAGTGGATGCAGAGTGTGATCAAGGAAGAGGAAATCGAACGGTACCTTGTGAACGGTCGGGATTTCATAAACGATGAAGAAATCGAAGAGCTCCTCAAGAAGTGTCGGAACCCTGAGCCCCAAAAGGTTCGGGATATCATCGCCAAGTCCCTCTCCTTGGAACGCTTGGAGCCAGAGGAAACCGCAACACTCCTTAACGTTGAGGACGAAGAGCTCTGGGAGGAAATTTTCCAGGCCGCGGGAGAGGTGAAACGAAGAGTATACGGAGACCGTATCGTAACCTTCGCACCCTTGTACTGCAGTAACTTCTGTGTGAACAACTGCCTCTACTGTGGATTCCGAAGGGATAACCACCTCCAGAAGCGGAGACAGCTCTCCATAGAGGAGGTTCGGAGAGAAACAGAAGCCCTTGTCTCCATGGGTCACAAGCGACTCATCATGGTGTACGGAGAACATCCCTTCTCCGATGTGGACTACATTGCCAAAACCATCCAGACCGTCTACGAGACAAAGGTTGGGAATGGCGAGATTCGTCGGGTCAATGTCAACGCTGCTCCCATGGACATCGCCCGACTCAAAATCCTAAAAGAAGTGGGTATCGGCACGTTCCAGGTTTTCCAGGAGACGTACCACCACGAGACCTACAGGAAAGTCCATCCCGAGGGAACGATTAAGGCCCACTACCGGTGGCGCCTGTACGCCCTGCACAGGGCTCAAGAGGCGGGAATCGATGACGTTGCCATTGGAGCCCTTTTTGGACTCTACAACTGGAAATTTGAGGTTATGGGACTCCTCTACCACACCATTGATCTTGAGCGCCACTTCGGTGGAGTTGGCCCTCACACCATATCGTTTCCTCGTCTTGAGCCAGCCATCAATACCCCCTTCGTTCAGGAAACCCAGTACCGAGTTTCCGACCGGGATTTCAAACGCCTTGTTGCCGTCATTCGACTCTCGGTCCCATACACTGGGCTGATTATCACCGCTCGGGAACCAGCCCACGTGCGTCGGGAAGTCATTCCGGTGGGATGTACACAGACGGATGCTTCAACCCGCATCGGTATTGGAGCGTACAGCGAGCGTTACACAGAACAGGATCTTGAGAGGCAGCAGTTCCAGATTGGAGACCCCAGGTCTCTTGATGAGGTGGTGCGAGAACTCGCCACCATGGGGTACATCACTTCCTTCTGCACCGCAGACTACCGATGCGGACGAACAGGAAAGTACTTCATGGGAATCGCCAAGAAGGGGAAAATCCACCACTTCTGCATGCCCAATGCTATTCTCACCTTTAAAGAGTACCTCATCGACTACGCCTCCCCCGAGACCCGAAGGATCGGCGAAGAACTCATCGAAAAGAAGTTCAACGAGCTTGATGAGAGCTTAAAGCCCATTGTCAGAGACTACCTCGCCCGAATCGAAAATGGCGAAAGAGACCTGCGCATTTGAGGATTGGCTGCATAAGTTTCAAGAGGAGCTCAAAGAAGAGGAACTCGAGAAGGCTCTGGCAGCTATTGCCGAGATGCTCCGTGAACGCTTTGGGGCTCGAGTCTGGTTTGCAGAAATTCTTGGAAAACGGTGGTCGCACATTGCAGGGTGTGGAGGAGACTTCCCCATTCCCCCGGAGCAAATCCTTCTCACCCCACGCTTTGGCCTCGTTGCCGAGGCGTGGGGCTCCATTTCCTGCGCGGAAAAAGAGAGACTCCTCTCCTTTCTCAGGGATTTCCTCTCTCAGAGGAGCACCTCTTCAGAAAAAAGGGAGAGCTGACGGGGAGACACAACCCGTCTTCCACGGAAAAGAAGAAAAGGAAGAGCCCGTGCCGCAGAGGGACTGATTTTCCGCAGACCCTCCGGCGTGATGGAGACACCCTCCCGGCGAAGGCGAAGAATCTTCTTTGCCGTTTCCGGACCGATACCGGGAACGCGGATGAGGGTTTCGTATGGTGCCTGGTGAACCTCAACCGGAAAGTACTCTGGGTGGCGTAAGGCCCAGATGGTCTTGGGATCCCTCGCAAGGGGAAGATTCCCGTCGTCCCCAAAAGGGATTTCCTCGTACGGAAAACCATAGCGCCGGAGCAGGAAATCCGCCTGGTACAAACGGTGCTCTCGCCAGGTGGAAACAGGAGGCACATCTTCAAGGGGAGTACCCAAAATGGGCTGGAAGGCACTGTAGTAAACTCGCTGAGC
>JACIZN010000047.1:0-1125 GCA_014359405.1 Candidatus Caldatribacterium sp. | reverse complement strand
TAGTGTCATGGCGACCCTCAGAATATCCCGATCTCTTTCTCCTGCTGCACCGACGACGAACTGAGTGGTGAAGCCCCCTCGGAGTACTCCCTCATCCTGGAGCTTTTTGAACCAAGAGAATTTTTCGAAAATACGAGAGAAGTCTTTCTCGGGGGCAATTCTTCGAAGAAACCCGGAGGAAGGAGCTTCAAGGTTCACCGAAATGCGAGTCGCAAGCCGTGCGGCTTCTTCCACAAAATCAAATCCCACCTCAGGGAGAACTTTCAGGTGAATGTAGCCAGGAAAGCGGTACGAGAAACGGAGTATTTCGACAACTTTAATCATCTCTGCCATAGCCTTTGATGGCTCATGGAAAACCGCTGAACTCAGGAAAAGACCCTGAACAAGGCCTCGGCGATAGAGGTCCACGAAAAGGCGAGCAAGTTCTTCAGCGGCAAGGGTTGCCCGGGGGGACGGTCGTCCAGCTCGGTTCGCACAGTAGAGGCAATTGTGCACGCACTCGTTGGAAAGGAGTATTTTGAGCACCGGGATTCTCCTGCCATTGGGGAGTGCAATCGGATAAATCCACCCTCCCCGGGGGTGGCGGATTCTCGACTCTCCCCGAAAGCAGGAACCGCAGAGGTCAAATCTCGCCTCAGCACCAAGAAGGGCGAACTTCTCCTCTACGCCCCGCACTATCTTTCCCTCCAAGAATATTGTATCCTCTGGAGAGAAACTTTGCCAGCAAAGGGGGGCTTTTGGTGGACAGAAAACGCATCCTCTGTTTCGGTGATTCCCTCACATGGGGCTGGGACCCGGAAACTCGGGACCGTTTCCCTCAAGAAAAACGGTGGACAGGCATTCTTGCTCGTCTCCTTGGGGAAAACTACGAAATCATCGAGGAGGGCCTGAACGGACGAACCACAGGTTTCGATGACCCCATTGAGGGAGACAAAAACGGCCGGAAACACCTCCCCATCCTCCTTGAGACACACCGACCTCTTGACCTTGTCGTCATCATGCTTGGAACAAATGACCTCAAACGACGCTTCAACCTCCACCCGGCAGAAATTGCCCAAAGTGCGGCAGAACTTGTAAAAGTAGTGCAGCAGAGTAGAGCCGGCCGCAAGGGTTCTGCTCCCTTGG
>JACIZN010000046.1 GCA_014359405.1 Candidatus Caldatribacterium sp. | reverse complement strand
CTGGAAGAGTTCGAGGATGTTCCCGTAGAAAGCGCACTCCATCCCTGAAAGCCGAGGAGGAACCTTCTGCCCCCGGGCAAGCACTGCCCGCCGAATTCCCACCCGGAGTGCTTCCTGGAGACGGCTCTCGAGGAAGGGCACGGAGCGAATCTCTCCTCCAAGCCCCACCTCACCGCAGAAGATGGTGTCCTTGCGGACCTCCTTTTCAAGGCGTGAGGAGACGAGGCTCACACAGAGGGCAAGGTCAAGACTCGTTTCCTCGGTGCGGATGCCCCCGGCAATGCTCACGTAGACATCCTGACGGGAAAAGCGAACCCGAGCCATTTTTTCAATAACCGCAAGGAGAAGATGCACCCGGTTCAGGTCAACTCCCAAACTCACCCGCCGAGGGAAATCGAGAAAGCTCGGATGCACGAGGGACTGAATCTCGACCACCATGGCTCTCTTCCCTTCTGCAAGGACGGTTCGGGCAACGCCCGTACGGGGAGCGCTCTCTCCGTCAAGGAGAAAGTACCGGGAAGGGTCGGAAACCTCAACGAACCCTTCCTCCGTCAGTTCAAGGAGCCCAATCTCCTGCGTTGAGCCAAAGCGGTTCTTCATCCCTCGGAGCACCCGGAGGGGACGGTTCGCATCCCCCTCAAGGTAGAGCACCACATCGACAAGGTGCTCGAGAGTCCTCGGGCCGGCAACGATACCCTCCTTTGTCACATGCCCCACAAGAATGAGAGCCACATTGCGGCGCTTGGCAATCCCCATGAACTGGGCGCTCAAATCTCGAAGGAGAGCCACACCCCCGGGAAGGAAATCGCTCTCCTCCCGGGAGAGGTTCTGTATGGAATCAACAACGGCAAGCTCTGGCGAAAGAGTGTCGAGGGCTTCAAGAACATCCTCAAAAGTCCCCGTGGCAAGGAGGAAAAGAGTAGGGATTTTTCCTATCTTAAGCCGCTCAACCCGGAGGTACACCTGGGAGAGGGATTCCTCGCTTGAGACGTAGAGCACTCGTTTCCCCGAGGAAGCGACGTTGCGGACAATCTCAAGAAGGAGGGTGGACTTCCCGATGCCAGGATCCCCACTGAGGAGGATAAGGGAACCAGTGACGATTCCTCCCCCCAGAACCCGGTCGACCTCAGAAAATCCAGTGGAGAAGCGAGTGTACCCCCTGGCACAGGTTTCACTCAGCTCTGTCAGGGCAACAGGCGCTACTCGAGAACGTGACTGCCGCTCGGGTTTTTTCTTTACCTCTTTTTCCTCAAAAAAAGTATTCCACCCCCCGCACTGGGGACAGCGCCCCATCCAGCTGGGGGTGGAATACCCACACTCACTGCACACGTACCGCATCGTCAAGCCTGAAGCGAGAGCTCAAAAGGCGCAAACTTCGTAAAGGAGATCTTCCCATCCTCAAGAGTCACAATGATACGATCCCCTTCTTTGAAGACGCCACTCAGGATGAGCTCCGAAAGAGGATCTTCCACAAGACGCTGGATAGCCCGGCGAAGCGGACGAGCGCCGAAGTTCGGATCGTACCCTTCCCTGGCGATGAAGGCTCGGGCTTCTGGTGTGAGCTCTATTTCCATTCCGTGCTCCTTCAGGCGAGCCCTGGTCTCTTTCATGAGGAGTTCCACAATCTGCTCGATTTCCTTCTGCTTCAGCGGTCGGAAAACAATGATTTCATCAACCCGGTTCAGAAACTCAGGCGTGAAGACCCGCTTGACCTCTTCCATAACTCGATGCTTGATCTCCTGGTACGACAGGCCCTCGTCCTTCCGATCGCCAAATCCAATGCCTCCCTGGGAGGCAATCATCCGCGCTCCGAGATTCGAGGTCATGATGATGATGGTGTTCTTGAAGTCCACCACCCGGCCCTGGGCGTCCGTGAGGCGGCCCTCCTCCATGATCTGGAGGAGAATGTTGAAGATTTCGGGATTCGCCTTCTCGATTTCGTCGAAGAGCACCACCGAGTACGGCCGCCGCCTGACTTTTTCGGTGAGCTGTCCCCCTTCCTCGTACCCCACATACCCAGGAGGAGAACCGACAAGGCGAGAAACGGTGAACTTCTCCATGTACTCGGACATGTCGAGGGTGATGAGGGCGTCTTCCCGTCCGAAGAGGAATTCGGCGAGAGCCTTGGCAAGCTCGGTCTTCCCAACTCCCGACGGACCAAGGAAGATGAAGGAACCAATGGGACGGCGCGGGTCTTTTAGCCCAGCCCTGGACCGCCGGATTGCCCGGCAAACTGCTTCGACTGCCTCTTCCTGGCCCACAATACGCTTGTGGATTTCCTCCTCCATGTGCACGAGCCGTTCCCGCTCCTCCATGGCAAGACGGAACGCTGGAATACCGGTCCAGCTCGAGACCACTGCAGCGATATCTTCCTCAGTCACCAAAGGACGGGTGGCATCAATTTCCCTAAGCCAAGCCTCCTTGCTCTCCCGGTACTTTCGTTTGAGCCGCTCCTCTTCATCCCGGTACCGTGCCGCTTCTTCGAAGTCCTGGTTTCGGACCGCCCGCTCCTTTTGCCGGCGAACCTCTTCAATCTGAGCCTCGAGTTCCTTGAGCTCAGGTGGAAGAACGGTTGCCCGGAGCCGGACACGGCTTGCAGCCTCGTCCATAACGTCAATCGCTTTGTCCGGGAGGTACCGATCCGAGATGTACCGCTGGGAGAGCTTAGCCGCTGCCTCGAGAGCCCCATCGGTGATGCGGACCTTATGGTGTTCCTCGTACCGTTCCCGAATACCCTTGAGAATCTCGATGGTGACCTCAAGAGAAGGTTCGTCAACGTACACAGGCTGGAATCGCCGCTCGAGAGCGGAATCCTTCTCGATGTACTTCCGGTACTCGGTAATGGTCGTTGCCCCTATGGCCTGGAGCTCTCCCCGAGCAAGAGCAGGTTTTAAGATGTTTGCCGCATCAATAGCCCCTTCGGCTGCTCCGGCCCCAACAAGGGTGTGCACCTCGTCGATGAAGAGGATGACCTCTTTGGTCTGGACGATCTCGGAGATTATCTTCTTTAGGCGTTTTTCGAACTCTCCTCGGTACTTGGTTCCTGCAACCACCGCGGCGAGATCAAGGCTCACCACCCGTTTGCCCTTTAGAATCTCAGGAACCTCGCCCTTTACAATCTTCTGCGCCAGACCTTCAACAATTGCTGTTTTGCCCACTCCCGGCTCGCCGATGAGAACCGGATTGTTCTTGGTGCGCCGACTCAAAATCTGAATAACCCGCTCAATCTCCTTCTCCCGCCCAATGACCGGATCGAGCTTCCGCTCAAGAGCAAGCTGCGTGAGGTCTCGACTGAACTCATCAAGGACCGGTGTACGGCTCTCACGATGCGACGGGGTGTCAGGGAAGCTCTCCTGAGAGGAAGAAGTTTCGTTGAGGAGCTCATAGAGGCGGCTCCGAACCGTTTCGAGATCGAGTCCGAAGCGACGGAGAATCTGCGCTCCCACACCCTCGCCTTCACGAAGGATGCCAAGGAGGATATGTTCGGTTCCCACGTAACTGTGGCCCATGCGTCGCGTCTCATCAAGAGCAAGCTCTAAAACCCGCTTAGCCCGGGGCGTAAAGGCAACTTCCTTCGACCCCTGGTACTCGGTTCGGTCGACCATGTTCTCGAGCTCACTTCGAACGAGTTCCAGGGTGATATCGAAGCTGTCGAGGATTTTCGCTGCCAGACCTTCCCGTTCCCGCAAAAGACCGAGGAGGAGGTGTTCGGTGCCGATATGGTTGTGCTTTAAGCGAACTGCCTCATCCTGGGCGAGAATGATAACTTTCCGTGCCCTCTCAGTATACCGTTCAAACATCGTCCTTTATCCTCCCCAAAGGAACTCCTAAAAATTCCAGTATATCCTCACACACTCCTCGCAGAGGAATTGCTTGCAAACCCCTCTCCACCAGCCCTCGAGTACTCATCCCATTACAACCCCGCCCCTGTGCAAATATTCCCTCCTCCTGCCCAAAGCGAAGGAAGGAGAGGAAATCGAGCACCTTCTTACTCTTTCTATCGTCCTCTCGGGCAATATCTTTACTTGTTTCTCGTAACCTTTCCAAAAGAGTTCTGCGGTGGAGATCAGAACCTCGCAGAACGTCTCGAATGCTTCGTTCCCACTGGACGACTTTCCGCTCAATCCAGGACATCCATTCGAATATTTCCCTCTCCGTCACGCCCAAAGTGTAACGGTTCGTGATTTCAAAGACATGGGCCACCGGTTCCTTTGCTCCACCACACCCGGAAACCATAATCTCTGGGCGCTCCTGGAACCACCGGAGCACCTGATCCTCCCCATACACCAAAGAAAGCGCCGGGAGATGAAGCCACAGGAAAATCCGCAGACCCGTTCCCATCCACCGGGAGGAAGAGGCGAGATACCCCCACTGAGGATCAAAGGCGTAGTCGAAGAAGCGCTCCAGAAAGCGGTCAAGGCGCCGCACCATTTCAAAATCCAATCGGCGGAGGGAAGACATCCGCTCTGAGAAAATCCGAAGGTGATCCTCCTCGTTCACCAAAACTCCGATCTTCCGATTCCTCTCCTTCCGAAGGAAAAGAAGGGCATCACCCGTTTCCCTCTCAAGGACCAACCTCCATTCCTTCCCTTTCTCCAAAAGGACTTCGGAAACCCGCCTTTTGACCTCTTCAGAGAAAAGGGGACGAAAGAAGCGGGAAGAGGGAAAAGGAAGGCCTTCGAGGTTCCTTGCAAGGACAATTCTCGTCTTTTCCCGAACCATCCCAAGGGACAGGGATGCTCTTCTCCAGGGAAGACACACCTTCATAAGAGTGATTGCAACCTCTCGATGAGCTTTTTCAGGCGTTCCGCCTGTTCGTACCGTTCCTCGGCCACACAGCGCTCGAAATCCCGCAGGGCCTGGGAGAGACTCTCCTGAATTCTCCGCTTACGGAGGAATCGCCAGGGAACACTGCCCCGGTGCTTGTTACCCGCCTGTTCCTTTTGGGCCTGTTTTTCGATTTCTTTCGAAAAGGCGCTGTAACAGTACGGGCAACCGAGAACTCCACTCTCCAAGTACGCCTGGAGCGGCAGAAGGCAGAAAGGACAGCGTTTCTTCTTGCGGCCTAAGGTCTTCTCCCGCCGGATGCGTCCCTCTCGAAGCCCCTGCTCTATGAGGTGGGCAACGGAAATGTGCGTTGCACATCTCCGACACAAAAAGAGCTTATCCCGCGTACCAACTCTATCCTGCACCAGGTACACTACAACAACAGCCTCGCGGTGTCCGCAAAAATCGCACCTCATCTATTTCCCCCAGCTCAGGACCTGCAAGAGCATTTCTTTGAGAATTCTCGAGCGAAGCTGGTTCCGCTCCGCCCCAGGAGGAATGCCGAGATCGTCTACCTTTTCCAAAGCCCTGATCATTGCCGCCTTCATGAGCTCGCTCTCACGGTGGGTGATGAAGTTCTCTCGCTCAAGCCAGCTCAAAAGGTCCTCCACATCGCTTTCCTTGAGCTGCCGTTCGTACTCCTCAAGGTACGCGACGATTGGCTCTATCCGGTCGATGGGAATTTTCCTGATGCGAACGTAGCCGCTTCCTCCACGCCGGCTCTCAACAATGAATCCCCGGAAAACACTGAAACGAGTAGCTAAAACGTAGTTGATCTGTGACGGAGCGCAATCGAACTCACTTGCCAGCTTCCCTCGCTGAATGGTGACCACCTGGTCCGGAGAACTCTCGATGAGGCGCATGATGTACCGCTCTATGGTATCACAGAGGGAGTACATCTCCCATCCCCCCTCGTGTCTCCCTTTTGACCATTACTGACATTTACCATTATACCCACCAGAGTGCTTTTGTCAATCTCCAAGGGGTCGGAGGAGGGGAAAGAGTATAACCTCCCGAATGGACGGGGAATCCGTAAGGAGCATGACGAGTCGATCAATACCAATACCAAGCCCTCCTGTAGGAGGCATCCCGTACTCTAAGGCTTCGATGTAATCTTCATCAATGGAGTGGGCCTCGAGATCCCCTTTTGCCTTTTTCCTTGTCTGCTCTTCGAAGCGCCTCCTCTGCTCAAAGGGATCGTTGAGCTCGCTGTACGCATTCCCAATTTCTTCCCGCCCGATGAAGAGCTCGAAACGCTCCGCAAGACGAGGGTCGTCCTTTTTCGCCTTTGCAAGGGGTGAGATCTCCACCGGGTAATCGAGCACAAAGGTAGGATGCACGAGCTCTGGTTGCACAAATTTCTCAAGAAGCTCGTTCACGAATTTGCCCCGGTCCCAGGTGTCCTCGAAAGCCATGCCCAGGGCTTTTGCTCTCTCCCGCATGACTTCAAGAGGGTCCTCAAGGATGCGAATGCCCGTTTTCTCAAAGATGGCCTCCGGAAGCACAAGGCGCCTCCAGGGAGGCGTAAAATCAATAACCATACCCTGGTAAGTCACCGTGTACCTTCCAAGGAGCTTGAAGACCACCGAAGCAATGAGCTCTTCACAGAGCTCCATCATGGTCTCGTAGTTCCCGTACGCCTCATAGAGCTCAAGCATGGTGAACTCAGGATTGTGGCGAACAGAAATCCCCTCGTTTCGGAAATTCCGGTTGATTTCGTAAACTTTTTCAAATCCTCCCACCACGAGGCGTTTCAGGAAGAGCTCAGGAGCAATGCGGAGGTAGAGTTCCATCCCCAGGGCGTTGTGGAAAGTCTTGAAGGGTCGGGCAAGGGCTCCTCCAGGGATAACCTGCATCATGGGGGTTTCAACTTCCACGAAACCCCGGGCATCGAGGAAAGCCCGAATCTCCCGGACGAGGCGGGAACGGAGAAGAAAAATCTCCCGGACCTGAGGATTCATGATGAGGTCAAGGTACCGCTTG
Organism: Candidatus Caldatribacterium sp.; assembly: GCA_014359405.1. Lineage (NCBI taxonomy): Bacteria > Pseudomonadati > Atribacterota > Atribacteria > Atribacterales > Candidatus Caldatribacteriaceae > Candidatus Caldatribacterium > Candidatus Caldatribacterium oleiphilum. The sequence continues at coordinate 6,781 of JACIZN010000046.1, read as the reverse complement.
CGGTAACGAACCTCCACATCCTTCAGGCCATGCCACTTCTCAGGAAGAGGCCGGAGGCACTTCCCAAGGAAGACAAAGTCACGCACAAGAACCGTCAGCTCTCCGGCATGCGTCCGAAAGACCTCTCCTTCCACCCCCAGGAGGTCTCCCACATCGATGACCCGAAAGACGGCAAAGCGATCCTCTCCCAGGACGTCTCTCTTCACGTATATCTGGATTCGTCCCGTGTGGTCCTGGAGATCGGCAAAGAGGGCCTTACCGTGCCTCCGGATGGCCATGATTCTTCCCGCTGTCCGAACCTTTACGCCGTTCTGTACGAGGAACTCTTCCTCGGTCCGGATAGCAGAAACCGTATGGGTTTTCTCAAAACGACCATCGTACGGCTCTATGCCGAGACTCCTGAGTTCCTGAAGCTTTTCCAATTTCTCGTTTGTCGCAACTTCCACGTGAACCCCCACCCAGAGGTCCTAATCTCTCCCACGAATATCCACGATGCGGTACCGTACAACCCCTGCAGGAACTTTAACCTCCACCACTTCGCCCCTTGTGCGCCCGATGAGCGCCTGGGCAAGAGGAGATTCAAAGGAAATCTTCTGTGCCGAGGGATCTGCTTCCACAGAATCCACGATGGCATACTCTACGATCTTCCCTTTGTCCAGGTTCTCAAGGACAACCCTCACCCCGAGACGGACACGGTCTGCGCCCTCTTCGGCGTACTCTTCATCAACAATCTCTGCTCGACGGAGCTTCTCTTCAAGGGCGAGGATGCGACCTTCGATGAAGGCCTGCTCATTTTTAGCTGCCTCGTACTCGGCGTTCTCGCTCAAGTCTCCAAAAGAAAGCGCATGGCTGATTTTATCCGCGATTTCCTTCCGCTTGACCGTTTTCAAATAGCGGAGCTCTTCTTCAAGCTTCTGGTATCCCTCCCGAGTCAAGCGAATCTTTCCATCCTCTTTCTTCTGCATGACTGCCGCCTCCGTCAATTTTTCCAGAGCCCTACTTTCCCAATAAGGATATAGAAAGCCCCCAGTGCTGTCAAGTTACGTTTTCAGAATCACCCTGCTCCACAGTGTCCTCTTCTCAAGGAGGAAGGCACCGAGGTATCCTATGAGAATTCCCGAGGGAATGGCAAAAAGCAAAAGCACCGGAAGGTAGAAGAAGAGAGCTCTGCTTTGGATGTACAGAGAGGCTACCACCCACTGCCCGAGGTTGTGGAAGAGTGCCCCAAGGACGCTCACCCAGAGGGGAGAGGCTCCTTTCTTTCTGGCAAGGTACATCACCGCGAAACTGCTTACCCCACCCCCAAGGCTCAGGAAAAAAGCCACCCCCAGAAACGTGCCTGAAAGGAGGCTCCCAAGGGCAATACGGAAGAGGGAAATGCACAGGGCTTCCCTCCCCCCAAGGAGGAAGAGCCCAAAAAGCGTCACCACATTGGCAAGGCCGAGCTTCGCGCCTGGAAGGGGAACTGGCGGGGGAAGGAAACCTTCAACAACGTGGAAAACCGTTCCAAGCCCCGCAAGGAAACCGACAGATACAATGGAATAAAGTTTTCGAATGCCCTATCTCCTCCACCAACACATATACTACAAAGCGCTGCACCACCGCAAGAGCCTCCCGCATCTTGATTGGATAGCGGAGCAGAACCTCATGTGGTAATATAGTCTCAGAAGGCTTTCCACAAAAGGAAACAAGATTCACCCATAACGAAAGGAGGAAAAAGCATGGCCCAGACTCTTGGAGTTATCGTTGGCAACCGTGGGTTTTTCCCTGATGAGCTTGCTCGAGAAGGCCGAGAAAAGGTCCTTGCCATCCTCGAAGACATGGGCTTTGACGTTGTAACCCTGAGCACCGAGGATACAAAGTTCGGAACCGTGGAGACTTTTGAAGATGCGGAGAAATGCGCTCGGCTCTTCGACCAGTACCGCAAGGAGATAAGCGGCATCATCGTGACTCTGCCAAATTTTGGGGATGAAAAAGGAGTTGCCTACGCCATTCGCCTCTCCGGGCTCAACGTGCCCGTTCTTGTTCACGCTTTCCCAGACCGAACCAATCTCCTCGATGTAAAGCATCGTCGGGACAGCTTCTGCGGGAAACTTTCGGTCTGCAACAACCTCAGGCAGTTCGGCATCCCCTTCTCCCTCACCACCTACCACACCGAGGACCCGGATACGGAAACCTTCCGCAAGGACATCGAGTGGTTCGCAGGGGTCTGTCGAGTTGTCCAGGGTTTCAAGAATCTCAAGGCTGGGGCGATCGGTGCTCGGCCGAACGCCTTCAACACCGTGCGGTTCTCTGAGAAAATTCTCGAGCGCCACGGGATTTCCGTCGAGGTGGCCGATCTCTCAGAAATCATTGGAGCCTGTGAGCGCCTCGGAGACACCGACTCTAAGGTTCGGGAAAAACTTGCCGAAATCAAGGGGTACCTCGATACCTCCTCTGTTCCTGAGGAGGCTCTGGTGAAGATTGCAAAACTCGCCGTGGTTCTTGATGAGTGGATTGCGCAAACAGGTGTTCGTCTTGTGGCCATCCAGTGCTGGACATCCATCGAGGAGAATTTCGGCATCATGCCCTGCACTGCAATGAGTATGCTGAGCGAGCGCCTGATTCCTGCAGCCTGCGAAGTGGACCTTACCGGAGCTCTTGGCATGTACGCCCTGCAGCTTGCCTCCGGGAAACCTTCAGCGCTTGTGGACTGGAACAATAACTTCGACGACCCGGACAAAGCCATCCTCTTCCACTGCAGCAACTTCCCCAAGTCCCTCCTTCAGGGAATCCGGATGGGCTACGGAGACATCATTTCCTCCACGTTACCGAAGGAGAAAACCTACGGAACCTGCTACGGCACCATCCCCCAGGGTCCGGTGACGCTCTCTCGACTCGCCACCGACGACACGACAGGAAGCATCGTCGCCTACATTGCTGAAGGCGAAATCACCCCGGATAAGGTGGAGACTTTCGGCGGCATCGGTGTTGTGAAAATCGAGGGGCTGCAGGAGCTTTTGGTTTTCCTCTGCGAGAACGGATTCGAGCACCACGTGGCCATAAACCTTGCCCATGTGGGCGAAATTCTTGCCGAGGCCTTCGATAAATACCTCGGGTTTGACACCTACTGGCACAACGTCGAGTGAAGCGCAAAACCCGGACCCTGCAGCAAGGGTCCGGGTTTTTTCATCCTGTGATGATGAGGAGGACGAGGAAAAAGAGGGTGCCTACCGTTGCAACGGTGAGGGGTAAAAACCTCTCCACGAAACGGACCCAGAGAAGATGCACCGCAAACATGATGACAACGCCGATGAAGATTCTATCCCAGAGGTTGCTCCGGAAAGGGAGTATCCGCATTGCCATCCCTCCTAATCCTTAACTGCGCCAAAGGTGAGCCCTGCGATGATGTGCCGCTGAGCGATTCCGATAAAGATCACCGCCGGGATGAGGCACACGACCGACACCGCAGCCATCTCACCCCAGTTCGTTCCGATAACCGTGACGAACTCCGCAAGACCGGTGGTAATGGTTCGAGCATTGACGCTTGTGAGAATCGCCGCGAAGAGGTACTCGTTCCAGGCGAAAATCTAGGTGAGAATGGCGGTAGTCATGATGCCGGGCTTGGCCAGGGGTAGAATAACATGCCAGAGCACCCCAAAAAGGGAGCACCCATCGATGTAGGCGGCCTCATCGAGCTCCTTGGGAATGGAGTCAATCATTCCCTTGAGGAGCCAGATTGCAAAGGGCAAGTTAAAGATGCAGTAGAGAAGGATTATCCCAATTCGCGTGTCTCGAAGACCCAGCCGGGTGAAGATGAGGAAGAACGGCACGATGAACACGGCCGGAGGCGCCATGCGGTTCGTGATGGTCCAGAAAAAGAGGTTGCTCGATCCCGGGACCCGGAAACGGGAGAAGGCATAGGTGGCCAAAACCGCAAGGGAAATGACAAGGAGGGTATTTCCTGAGGCGATGATGAGGGAATTCAGAAGGTACCGCCCGTACACGTCCCGGAAGAAGGGACGGTAGTAGTTGAAGGCGTAGAAACTCGTCTGCACGAGCCTTGGTCCCGAGAAAACCTCAAGCTTCGTCCGGACCGAAACCACGAACATCCAGTAGATCGGGAAAAGGGTAAAAGCCGCAATGAGAATACACACCACGTAAACGAAGACAAGCCGCAAGGTTTTCCTCTGCATTTACGCCGCCTCCTGGGAAGAGGAAATGAAGGCCATCAAGAGCCAGCACATGACGATCGTCAGGTAGAGGAGGAAAAGGGACATGGCAGAGCTATAACCGTACTCCATGGACTGCAGCACAAGACGCACCAAGTGAATGCTCACGTACCGGGTTGCCGTTCCCGGACCACCGCTTGTGAGCATCCAGACCTCATCGAACACCCGGAAGGTGTCCATGATACGGATGAAAAGCGTTGTGAGGATGACGGGCTTCAAGAGGGGCACGGTGATGTACCGAAAGACCTGCCAGCGACCTGCTCCATCGACAAGTGCCGCCTCATACGGTTGCTTGGGCAGAGCCGAAAGCCCTGCCATGAAAGTCAGAACGACGAAAGGCGTCCAGTGCCAGATATCCACAAGAACCGTGGTGAAAAAGGCCTGGGTGGGATTCACTCCAATGTTGTACTCAATACCAAGCTTTCGCAGGTAAAAGGGAATGGGACCGATATCGGGGTTCATCAAGAGCACCCACATGCTGCCGATGGTTATGGGCGCCATGGCAAGAGGCAGCGTCATAATGGTTCGGAAAAGCCCCTTCCCCCGGAACTCAAGCGTCAGGAGATTAGCAATAAGAAGCCCAAGGGGTAACTCGATGCCACAGCAGAGCGCAACAAAAGTCAATCCCAGGCGAAGGGACTTTAAAAAGTCGGTGTCGAAAACGAGCTTACGGAAGTTATTGAAACCAGTGTACACCATGCCCACACGGGAGAACACGTTGTACTTGAAGGCGCTCAAGTACAATATGTAGATAACCGGAACAACACCAATCGCAAACATTAAAAAGAGTGTGGGGGCCAGAAGCCCCCACACCTGTGCCTTGCGTTCCCTCACCGCGAAACCTCCATCAGTACCCGAGTTCTTCCATCATAGCGTCGACTTCCTTGGCCAGGTTGTCGAGGGCCTCCTCAGGCGAAACTTCTCCGGCAACGGCTTTCGAAATCCACTTGAGGTAGAGCTCGTTCAGCGGACGGTGCATGGGCAGAGCCGGAGCACCGGCAAAGAGGTAACCGTAATCCTTGAGGAGGGTGAAGTAGCCGCCCATCTTGGCGTCGAGTTCCTTGATCATTGGATCCTCAAAGGTGGACTTACGAACGACTCTTGTGGCCAAACGGGCAAACTCGGGCTGCCACTCCTTCCGGGCGCACCACTGGATGAAGAGCCAGGCTGCTTCTTTGTTCTTGGCGCTGTGCGGGATACCAAGGGCACCACCATCGTAGTAGCCGATGTACCCCTTGCCGGCCTTCGCTTCATCAAGAACTCCCGGTGCTGTCGGTGGAAGGGCAACGCCGATTTTACCGATCACTGCCGAACGGGTCTCGTCCTGGGCAAGCCAGCCGAGGTTCTCAAGGTAGATGAGTCCCTGGGCAACTTTTCCGGCACCGAAAACAGCAGCGGTCTCATCCCAGGTGTAGGTGCGGACTCTCGGAGGTGCGTACTGGAGCATGTCCACGTACCAGCGGAAGGCCTTCTTAGCCTGGTCGCTGTTTAAGGTTCCACCGTTCTCGACGCTTGCCCGCATCTTCTCAAGGTTAATACCCCAGTTGTAGATGCCCCAGGCTGGCCAGATGCTCTCGCACATCTCGTAGGCCACACAAGGGTGAGTCTTGGCCTGAGCAATGTGCCCGTAGAGCTCGATGCCCTTCTCCTTCCCGTACTCGGTGAAGAACTTGGCGATGTCCGTGTACTGCTCCCAGGTTACGGGAACCGCAAGGTCGTACCCGTACTTCTCCTTGAAGGCTTTCTGGATCTCAGGATCCTCAAAGAGGTCCTTCCGGTAGATGTAGGACTTCAGGAAGGCTTCAAACGGAACGGCGTAGAGGTCGCCCTTCTCGTCCTTGAAGTAGTTGATGAAGCTTGTGAAGTCATCGAGATCAAAGTTGGGCTCGGTGATGGCCGAGTTTTGGATGAAAGGAGTGAGGTTCGTCAACCAGTTCTGGGCAAGGTAGGCGTAGATGATGTCCTGCTCAACGTAGATGAAATCGTAGATTCCCGCACCCGTCTGGAGGTCCTGGATGGACTTATTGTACATCTCGTCCCAGGAGGTTACCTCGAACTCAACCTTAATGCCGGTGAGCTTCTCAAACTCCGGAGCTGCGATTTCGACCATCGCCTTTGAAGGAGGCGTACTCTCAGAAATTCCCCTGATGACAACGCCTTTATATGGCTCGGCTGCCTTCTGCCACCATTCTGGATTTGCAACTTCCGCGAAAACCACCGCACTCCCCAGAACGAGAAGTGCCGCCACAACCAATCCAATGAGCTTCTTCATGCGTCACATCCCTCCTTGATCAGGATTTGTTTACTCGACTCGAGAAGAGGTAGTGTCTCAGAAAGTGTGTCTGTGGGGCAGCATGGTAGCCTTCCCGTTGGAAAAGGCTTTCGAAAGGAGGGAAAGCTACCATGCAGAAGGAAACACGTGACGAGATTGTGAAGGCGTTTGCGGAGGAGCTCAAGGTGATGGTCCGGAACCTTTTGGAGAACCTCATGCGGGAGGAGCGGGAGATCTATCTCGGGGAGCACCCTACGAAGGCGAACGGGTACTACACTCGAGATCTCTTCACCCTCGC
>JACIZN010000045.1:3961-13743 GCA_014359405.1 Candidatus Caldatribacterium sp. | reverse complement strand
TCAAGGAGGGCCATTCGTTCCCCCACTCGAACAATGCAGCGGGTGGGGCATTTCTCTATGCAGAGCCCGCAGAGAGTGCACTTTTCTCGAGAAATCACGATGCGACCGTTCTCAAAAGTAATGGCACCCTCGGGGCAGGTACGCACGCAGAGCTGGCACTTGATACAGCCTCGGGTGCAGAGCTTTCGGACTTCCTTTCCGGGGTCAAGGGACACACAGGCCACGGTGACCTGTTCTTTTTTCGGGACCAGGGCAATGATGCCCCGGGGGCACTCGGCAGCGCATTTCCCGCAGCCGGTGCACTTTTCCCAGTCGATGACTGGAAGACCACTGTCCCTATCCATATGGATGGCTCCAAAAGGACAGACTCGTACACAGCTCCCAAGACCAAGGCATCCGAAACGGCACCCTTTGAACGAGGCAGGGAGGAGATGAGCTGCTTTGCAATCCCTAACTCCCTCGTAGTCGGCAGCAGTCTGGGCTACATCCTTTCCTCCCTGGCAGAGAATAAGAGCTCGCTTTGCCTCCCAGGTACTGCTCTCTTGCCCGAGGATTCGGGCAAGTTCTGCCCAGACTCGTGGTCCTCCTACCGGGCAGGCGTTAGCCGGGGCTTCGCCGGAGGCGATTTTCTCCGCAAGACCACTGCATCCGGGAAAACCACAGGCTCCACAGTTTGCCCCGGGAAGGATTCGCTCCACTTCCTGCACTAAGGGATTGACTGGAACGGCGAATTTCTTCGCAAACCAGGCAAGCATTAACCCAAAGGCAAGGCCCAAAGCCCCAACGAGAACCACCGGTACGATGATTTCCATGGGTTTCCCTCCTACTTCACAAGCCCTTTAAAGCCCAAAAAGGCAATGGCCAGAAGACAAGTGGCTATGAAAACAATCGGGTACCCCTGCCAGAACGCCGGAACCCTTGCCAGGCGCAGGCGTTCTCTGATTCCTGCAAGGAGCACCAGGGCCACAGTGAATCCCAGAGCAACGCTTATGCTGTAGACCGCGGTCTGAAAGAGTGTGTATCCGTAATCCACGCCGAGAAAGGTCACCGCAAGAATGGCACAGTTCGTCGTAATAAGAGGGAGGTAAATGCCCATTGCCCGGTAGAGGTTCGGAACATTCTTTTTGAGGAGAATCTCCACAAGTTGCACCAGGGTTGCAATGACGAGGATGAATACCATGATGCGGAAGTACTCAAGGCCAAGAGGAACAAGAGCATAGTTCCAAAGAACCCAGGTTACGATGGATGCAAGGACCATGACAAAGGTTACAGCCATGCCCATGCCGATGGAGTTAGCAACGCTTGAGGACATGCCGATGTAGGGGCAAAGACCAATGTAACGGGCAAGGATGATGTTGTCGACGAAAGCAGCGCTCACGATGATTTTGAAGATGGTGAGGATGTCTCCGTTCATCGCTTAGCCCTCCTCAGTGACCAGTTGAGTACGGCAATGTAGATGCCGATGAGAAGGAATGCCCCAGGAGGAAGAACCATGGCCATCATGCCCTGGAAGGACCCGGGAAGAACAGGATGGGAGAGGATTTCCCCATATCCAAAGAACTCTCGCACAATGCCAATGGCAGTAATAACCAGGGTGTAGCCAACCCCCATGCCTAAGGCGTCGGCAACAGCATGAAGCGGCGGTTTCCGTGAAGCGAAGGCCTCCGCCCGGGCCATGATGATGCAGTTCACCACAATGAGGGGGATGAAGATGCCCATGGCTTTCGAGAGGGGCGGAAGATACGCCTTCATGACAAGGTCCACAATGGTCGTGAAGGTGGAAATGACGACGATGAAGATGGGGATGCGGACTTCGTTGGGAACGAAGTTACGGATAAGGGATATGACAAGGCTTGAGCAGACGAGAACAAAAATCACCGCTGCGCCCATACCGAGGCAGTTCTCCACCCGCACCGATACGGCTAAAACGGAGCAGAGCCCAATCATGAGTTTCAGGACCGGATTTTCCCCCAAGAGACCGTTCTGGAAGTAGTACCAGAACTCCCGCATCACTTTCCCTCCTCCCGCAAGAGTTCCGCAACCTTAGCGCACGCTCGGGCGACGGCGCGACTTGAGATGGTTGCTCCACTCACTGCCTGGATGTCTTCGCCCACGGTGAAAGAGCTTGAGAGGGGTTTCCCGAGGAATTGAGAGAGGAAAGCCTCTTCGGCAACGTTGGAACCAAGACCTGGGGTCTCCTGGTGCTCTAAGACTTTTATGCCCGTGATGACCCCTTCTTCGGTGCTCACCCCCACAAGAAGAACGATGGGGCCTCCGTACCCGGTACTTGCGACCTTTACGACAAGACCCTCTCGCTTTCCACCCTTTTTCGCTTCGTACACCTCGAGGAATTTGACCTCCTTGGACTCGGGCAGGACTCCCAGGCTCGTAAGGTTCAGGGAGGCAAACTCTTCGCCCTCAGGGAAAACGAGAGTAAGTGCCTCGTTGAGCTCTCTTTTAGCCTCTTCAGCAATGCGCCCTCTCGTTACCACGTACACGAAAGAAAGTCCCAAGGCTGCAAGGGCGCACACTACCGTCAGTGCTAAGGCAACGCGCAGGATTTTGCTCATACCTTTTTCACCCCGAATCGCTGCGGCAGAATCCGGTCAAGAAGGGGCACAAGGGCGTTCATGGTGAGGATGCCAAAGGTGACCCCTTCAGGATACCCTCCAAGCCAGCGTATAATGCCCGTTAGAGCTCCGGCCCCAAAAGCAAAAATGAGGCGTCCTTTGGGAGTCATAGGGGAAGTGGTATAGTCGGTGGCCATGAAACACGCACCCATTATGGCTCCACCGGCAAAAAGGTGGAAGAGAGGGTTCTGTCGTGCCACAACTGCTACGGCTACAAGGCCAAGGGCATAGAAGAGGGGAATATCCCACTGGACGATGCCCCGGAAGAGTAGGTACGCAAAGCCCAAAAGGAGAAGGAGGGCCGAAATCTCCCCGATGCACCCTGGCACAAGCCCCACAAAGAGCCGGAAGAGGAGATTTGGGGTTTCCCAGACCGAAGTGTACCCGTAGGCTTTCACAATTCCCAGAGGGGTGGCGCTCGTTACAACATCAACCGGAGTGGCGTAGGAGGTGACTCCTAAGGCGAAGGGAGGACGAACGTACCAGGTGGCCATGATTTTTGGCCAGGAAACAAGGAGCACTGCTCGTCCCACGAGGGCAGGGTTGAAGACGTTCTGTCCGATTCCTCCAAACATCTGCTTCCCAAGGAGGATGGCCACCCCTCCACCCACGATGGGAATCCAGAAGGGACATCCAGGGGGAAGGGAAAGGCCAAGGAGCATTCCGGTGACCACGGCACTCCAGTCGCCTATGGTGAGGGGGCGACGGAAAAGAATGCAGTCGAGGGCTTCAAATCCTACGCAGGCAAGGACCGAGAGCACAAGGGGTAGGAGTGCCCACCGAACCCCAAAGAAGACAACCCCCCAGATGGCAGCAGGAAGAAGGGCAAAAACAACCTGCTGCATGATCCAGGGAACGGTGACGGCACTTTTCATGTGCGGTGGTGACGAGACAACGAGTCTTTCCTCCATATCACTTCCCTCCCCTTTTCCGGCGGCGCATGACCTCGAATTTGGCGAGTTTCAGAAGGTGCACAAGGGCGATTCCTGCCGGGCAAACATATGCGCAAGATCCACACTCGATGCAGTCAAGAACTCGATTGGCCTCTGCTTCTGCAAAAAGACCTTCCTCAGCAAGTCTTCCAAGAAGGTACGGCAGAAGGCGCATGGGGCAGTGGGCGACGCAGCGGCCGCAACGAATGCAGGGGTACTCCCGTTTGGCAAGGGGTCGGGAAAAGAAGAGAAAGCCCGAGGTTCCCTTGATGACCGGTACCGCTAAGGTCGCCTGGGTAATCCCGGTCATTGGTCCTCCCATGATGATTTTGCGTGGTGGGGTGATGAATCCCTCGCAGAAAGCCGCCAGGTCCTCAAGGAGCATCCCGAGAGGAACTTCGAAGTTGCCGCGCTTTTTCAGGCAGTCTCCGGAAAGGGTGATGACCCGCTCGATGAGGGGGATTCCTTCTTTTGCCATCCGACCTAAAGCGGCGGCCGTCTGGACGTTGTTCACCACGACTCCTACATCAAGGGGGAGTCCTCCAGGGGGAACTTCCCGACCGAGGATGGCGAGAATCAGGTGCTTCTCCGATCCTTGGGGGTACTTGGTCCTGAGGGGAACGACTTCGGTTGGGAAAGGCAGGTCCCGAACAAGAGGTGCGAGGTGGTCGATGCAATCCCTTTTGTTATCCTCGATGCCGATGTAGGCTTTCTTTGCTCCACAGGCTCGGACCATGATGCGGAGCCCCAAAAGCATGTCCTCTGCCCGCTCGAGCATTACCCGATGGTCACAGGTGAGGTACGGCTCGCACTCTGCTCCATTGAGGATAAAGGAATCGATGGGTTTGTCCTTGGGTGGAGAGAGCTTCACGTGGGTTGGGAAAGCGGCTCCTCCGAGTCCTACGAATCCCCCTTCCCGAACAAAGAGGCGAAGGGACTCGGGGTCAAGGCGCTCGATGTCCTCCGGGAGGGGGTCGTAGCGCATTTCCTCAGAGCTCCCGTCATTCTCGATAACGACAGCCTGGAATTTCCCGAGTGTCGGATGGGCCCACTCCTCGATGCCGGTGACTTTTCCGCTGAGCGGAGCATGGAGCGGTGCGGCAACAAAAGCTTCGGCATCGGCGATTTTCTGGCCTCGTTTTACTCCGTCTCCCTTTTTCACCAAAGGTTTGAGCGGAGCACCGGTGTGCTGAATGAGGGGAAGGACGACTCCTTGGGGAAGAGGAACGCGGACAATAGGGAGATGGGCTGTATCCTCCTTGTGGTGCGGGAGGAAAACCCCCTGGGGGAAGGTGCGGAGCTTCATATCTTTATCTCGCCTCCTTTGGTTTCCTGCCACACCTCTTCGATGAAGCGAGTGTGGAGATTGCCCTCAAGGAAATCAGGATGGGAAAGGATTTTGAGATGAAAGGGAATGGTGGTGGCGATGCCTTCCACAATGAACGACCGCAGAGCCTCTCGAGAACGGCGTATGGCGAACTCCCGGTTGCAGTCCCAAACGATGAGCTTTGCAATGAGAGAGTCGTAGTGAGGAGGAACCGTGTACCCGCTGTAGCAATGGGAATCCACCCGAATTCCCGGACCCCGAGGAATCTCAAACTGAGTGATACGCCCCGGGGAAGGAGCAAAACGCCTCTCCGGGTCTTCGGCGTTGATGCGCATCTCTATGGCATGTCCTCGTAGGAAGACGTCTTCCTGGTTCATGAGGAGCTTTTCTCCCGCTGCAAGGCGAATCTGCTCCCGTACTAAGTCGACACCTGAGATTTCCTCTGTCACCGGGTGCTCCACCTGGATGCGGGCGTTGAGCTCCATAAAGTAGAACTCCCCTTCCGGGGTTACGAGGAACTCAAAGGTTCCGCAGGTGGTGTACCCGATGGCTTTCGCAGCCCGGACAGCAGCGGCGAGAATCTGGGAACGCAAGGACTCAGGAAGATTTGTCGCCGGAGCCTCCTCAAGGATTTTCTGACGGCGGCGCTGGAGGGAGCATTCCCTCTCCCCTAAGTGGATGACGTTGCCGAACCGGTCAGCAAGAATCTGTACCTCGATGTGCCGTGCCCGCTCGATGAGCTTCTCAACGTAGAGCTCCTCGTTTCCGAAGGCCATCTGGGCTTCTCGGCGGGCACTATCAAAGGATTTTCGGAGGTCTTCTTCGTCGGTGATCACCCGAATGCCTCGCCCGCCTCCCCCAAGGCAAGCTTTGAGGAGAAGGGGAAAGCCGATTTCTTTAGCAATGTCATGGGCATCAGCGAAGCTTTTCACCGGCTCAAGGGAGCCAGGAATAACTGGGACTCCTGCCTCGTGCATAAGGCGCTTCGCCTGCAGTTTGTTCTTCATTTTCTGGATTACTGAAATCTCGGGTCCAATGAAAGCGATGCCCCGTTTTTTGAGCTCTTCCACAAACGTTACGTTCTCCGCAAGGAATCCGTACCCGGGGTGCACAGCGTCAGCTCCGGTCACTTCACAGGCCCGAACGATTTTGGGAATGTTGAGGTACGTCTCAACGGCCGAGTTTCCCCCAAGGGCCACTTTCTGGTCGACGAAACGGAGGTGGAGGAGATTCGCGTCGGGGTCTGAGAAAACCCCCACCGTCTTTATACCCAGTTCTCGGCAGGCACGGACAACACGCAGGGCTATTTCTCCACGATTGGCGACAAGAATCTTTGAGAACAAAAAAATCCCTCCTAAAGGAGCACTCGTTCTTCGGGATACACGAGGAGTTCTTTTCGTTCCCGGGCAACGCCCATAGCCACAAGTGCCGTGAAAATGCCCACCCGTCCCAGAAACATCGTTACAATGATAACAAGCTTCCCTATGTCTGACAAGTTTGCCGTAACTCCTCGGGAGAGTCCGACCGTCCCGAAGGCAGATACGGCCTCGAAGGCAAGGTCAAGAGGCGTGCCGCTCTGAGTGACGTAGAGGAGAAAGGTTGACCCAAACACAAGCCCCAGAGCGAGGAAAAAGACCGCCAAACTCCGACGAACTGCATTGCGAGCCGCTCGCCGGTGGAAGAGACTCACTCCCTCCTGGCCCTGAAGAGCACTCCGAACAAGAGCAAGAATAAGAGCAAAGGTTGTCGTTTTCACCCCGCCTCCTGTCCCCCCGGGTGAGGCTCCGATGAACATGAAAAGCATCACAAGGAGTGCCGAGGCAGGATGGAGGTACTGCGTCGGCACAGTATTGAACCCGGCGGTTCTTGGGGTTATCGAGAGGAAGAGGGAAGCCATGAGCTTTCCCCATCCGGGGAGCTTCCCAAGAGTTTGGGGATTATGGAATTCGAGGGTAAAAAAAGCGAGTGTTCCAAGGGCAATGAGGGAAAGCGTTGTTGCCACTACTATTCGGGCATGGAGCGAGCTCAGACGGCGCTCTTCGACGATTTCCCGAATGACCACAAACCCAATGCCCCCGATGACGATGAGTCCCATGACGGCGAAATTGACGAGAGGGTCAAGGACAAACCCTTCGAGGCTATTCGAGAAGACCGAAAACCCTGCATTGCAGAAGGCAGAAACGGAATGGAAAAGGGCGGCAAAGAATGCTTTTCCTGCAGGAAAGTACCGAAGAAAGGCAAGGGAAAGGAGCACAAATCCTACTCCCTCAACCCAGAGGACGTAACGGAGAACATCGAGGACGAACCGCACCATTCCTCCAGGAACGTCGAGGCTAAAGGAATCCCGGATGGCTAAGCGGTCCCGGTACTCTATGCGCCGCCTGAGGGCCAGGGCAAGGAGGGTTGCTACGGTCATGTAGCCGAGTCCTCCAAACTGGATGAGGACGAGAATCACTATCTGCCCCCATACGGAGAAAAAGGTTCCCGTGTCCACGACGATGAGACCCGTTACACATACGGCGGATGTCGCCGTGAACAGAGCATCGATGAAACGGATGGTGTTGCCAGGGGCAACGGAAAAGGGCAAAAAGAGGAGAAAAGTGCCGATGAAAATGAGCCCCAGGAATCCAAGGAGAACAAGAAGGGCAGGAGGAAAGTTCAGAGCCCTTTTTAGTCCTCGGAAAGAGAACGAAAAGCTCTTTGTCTCAACCACCCTATCGCCTTCTTACGCGAACACTCCATAGCGTCGAGCTTCTTCGTACATCGCCACGATGTTTTCGGGAGGGACATCGGGCTGTATATCGTGAACCGCGCAGAGCACGTATCCAGAAGGGCCAAGATCGTCAATGCGGCGGCGCACTTCTTGGCGTACTTCTTCTTCTGTTCCTCGAGGGAGAACGTACGTCGTGTCTATGGCACCCCAGAAGGACAGGTCTTTTCCAAAGCGTTCTTTGAGGGCCTTCGTGTCCATCCCCTGGGCGGAGACCTGCACCGGGTTCAAGATGTCAACGCCGATTTCGATGAGGTCCGGAATAAAGGGCGCAATACTTCCACATGAGTGGTAAAGGAGCTTTGCCCGAGGGGCCATTTTCTTGAGATTCTTAAAGTATTCCTTGTGGTAAGGTTTCACAATGTCCCGGTACGTCTTAGGACTCATGATGGTACTCTCGGCGGTAGCAAGGTCATCTCCCACAAAGATGACGTCGAGGAATTCTCCACACTCAGAGAGAAAAAGGGAGTACCGCTTGAGCTGGTACTCGTACATTTTTTCAAGGAGAGACGTGGCAAAATCCACGTTGCAGACGAGGTCTACGAGGAAATTCTCAAATCCTCTGAGGTACCAGCAGGGCTCAAAAATTCCGGTATCAATCATATCTCCCACAATCAAGTACTTTCCCTCTCGGAAGAGGGCTTCAGCCCGTTCCCGGACGCCGGTAAGATCCATGGTCTTCGCCGGATCCGGCCATTCGTAATCTTTAAGCTCTTCGAGGATTTTCCCCGCAAGAGGGTGCTCCACCATATCATAGTAGAGGCCACCCTCAGGCATCCGGAACTTGATGCCGAACTCGTTGTAGTAGGTATGTTCATCAATGATGTGCTTCTCTGGTTGGGGAGTGGGATGGATACCACGGGTATCGATGCCGAGAATTTCGAGGACCTCCTCATCCACAAAGACAATCTGGAAGTTCTCCATCATGAGGCGAGTTTCTTTTTCGATGCCAAGGTACCTCTTGAGGTTCTCGTAGGCTCGACGCGTGAGCGTTGTGCAGTTCGTCGTTCCGAGATCCAGAGGAATGCGATCCGGAACTTCATGGTTCAGTGCCCGCAGGGCACGTTCTCGTGGAGTCATTATTCTCCCTCCCCGATGCGCAATCGAGAAGTATTATACCACACACATTTTTTTCTGCGGACATGCTACAATACGGGGTAAAGTTCTGGCAGTTTCATCCGATAGAAAAGAATGGAAGGGGTGTGGTTGTGCTTCTTGTTGCGGGTGGCGAAGAGGTCGTGAACCCCAAGGAGCGAGTGTACGGGGCTTTCAATGAGCCCGTTTTCCTTCACGATCTCGTGGTCCGAGTTGGACTCCCCCTTCCGGTGGTCTGGGATGCCGTTTTGGAGCTTGAAAGAGAGGGAAAGGTGACGTACTTTGCCTGGCACGGGAAAACCGTAATCCTTAAGAGGAGGTGAGGCTTGTGCCTCAGGAGTTGCAACTTGTTGCCTTCCAGCTTGCCCAGGAAGTGTACGGAGTGGATATCGCCCAGGTCCAGGAAATCATCCGCATGCAGCCGATCACCAAGGTTCCGGGGGCTCCAGATTTCGTCGAGGGAGTTATTAACCTGCGAGGCCGGGTCATTCCGGTAATTGACCTGCGTAAGCGCTTTCACCTACCCAAAGGCGAGGAGACGAAATCAACGCGTATCATCGTGGTCGATGTCCCGCCGCATACGGTAGGGATGATTGTGGATAGCGTCGATGAAGTGCTGCGTCTGAGCGAGGACAAAATCGAACCCCCTTCACCCCTCATTGCCTCTATTGATACCGAGTACATTAAGGGTGTGGGGAAACTCGAAGGGAAGCTCTTGATTCTCCTTGACCTTACTAAGGTCCTCAGCAAAGAGGAGAAGTACGCCCTCGAGGACCTCAAGGGTACTCTTGAGAAGAGCTAAGGGGAGAATCTCCGGAGCTCAAGAATTTGTTCCACGCGCCCGATGACGATGAGAACGTCATGGGCGTCGAGGACGGTTGTTCCCCGGGGATTGAAGAGGAACCCTCCTTTTTTGTCCTTTATGGCCACCACGAGGAGTCCGAATTTTCCGGGGAGGTCAACCTCGGCAAGGGTTTTCCCACAGAGGGGTGAGTTCGGTTGTACTTCAATTTCTTCAATGGTCAGAT
>JACIZN010000045.1:0-3951 GCA_014359405.1 Candidatus Caldatribacterium sp. | reverse complement strand
GAAGGAGAAGGTCGAGGAAACAGGAAGCCTGAGGCCGGAGGGCTGCTGCGGCTAAGCGAATGGCCCCGATTTTCTGGGGACAGATAACGTAGTTTGCCCCGGCGCGGCGGAGAATCTCTATGGATTCAGGAGCGATTGCTCGGGCGACAATCCGAAGGTGCGGGTTAAGGTGCCGGGCGGTAAGGGTAATGTAGACGTTCTCGGGGTCGCTTCCAACAAGGGCAAGGAGCCCTTGAGCTCGCTCGATACCCGCTTCCTTGAGAATTTCCTCTTCGGTGGCGTTGCCTTCGATGAAGAGGAGATTGGGAATGGTGAGGAGCACCCGGTCGATTTTCTCCCGATCCTTTTCAATGACCACGTACGGAACTCGGGCCCGCTCAAAGTACGCCACAACTTCGCTTCCCACCACTCCACACCCGCAGATGATGAAATGCCCCTTTATGGTTTCGAGCATGCGTTTCACCTCGCGTTTTCTCAGATATTCACCGAGTTTTCCCTCCGAAAGGAGAGCTACAAGGGAAGTCACTCCATAGGTCACAAGGAGCACTCCAGAGCCCACGATACCGATGGTGAAAACCCTTCCGGCAGTGCTCAAGGGGTGGACTTCCTGGAACCCCACGGTGGTGAGGGTAATAACCGTCATGTACAGGGCGTCAAGGAAGGACCAGCCCTCAAGGAAAACGTACCCAAGGGTTCCTCCGAAAATGAGGGCCAAAAGGAGTGCACTTACTGTGAGAATTCGGCGCATCATGGCGTGTCGAGGTCTCTCTTGAAACCCAAAGGGTCGAAGGGTTCCTCTTCCTCGAAGAGGCTTTCCGCTCGGCGGGACGCGTCAAAGCCCGAGAGATTCAAAGCAACGAAAAAACTCCCCTCAGGGTCAAGGAAGGACATTTCCACCTCCGCGCAGTCCTCGATTCTCTTGCGCAGGAAGTACCGGCGTTCCGTGAAGGACCCTTGAGCGTACACCCCTTCGACCCCAAAGGATATGTTTTCGTTTCCAAGGCCAATGCCCACCGTCCAGTCGCGAAAACCCTGCGCTCTGAGGTCGTACCGTCCCCGAATATGGAGGAAACTTCCCTCTTCTTCCCCCCAGAGGAACTCGAAGGACGCTAAGGATTCTGGCTGCAAATCGAAGAAGAAGGGTGAGTAGTCACCCTCGACGAAGCGTAGGGAGAAACGTGCCCAAAAGTTCGGCGAGAGGTCCTTTTCCCAGAACGCCTCACCCCCGAAACGCCCAAGGTACCCCCCGTCAAGCCACGTCCCCCATCCGAAGATTTTTGCTCCAAAGTTCTCTTCCTTGAAGGAGAGGGTGAGGCGGGCATCGAAGCGAGGACTGGAGAAAGTTTCAGTGGCAAAGTACCCATAACTGAAAGCTCCCGAGAGCGTAAAGGTGTCAGAGAGGCTTTCGGTGAAGGAGGCAACAATTTGGGGGGAACGAGAAAGGGTTTGGGAGTTGACGGCCTCGTTTCGGGTAGCAATGACAAGGAGGGAAAAGTCGCCTTTCTTGAGGGACGCGGCGATACCTACGGTATCGTTCCCGGAGAAACGAGTGTCCCAGAAAACCTGTCCTTTCAAGTTTTCCCCGTTGATGGTAATATCGGTTTGGAGGAGCTGTCCTCCCTGGGTTGCTATGGTATAACGGGCAAGGAAGAGAACCTCTGGGGAAAACGCATACTCGTAGCGGAATCCCGTGTACCAACCTCTTTGCCTTGAAAACCCTAAGGCAGGAAGAAAGCTCCCACCGCCTCGCCCTAAGGTTTTCGTGTACCAGGGAATCTCGAGGATCTTTCGGTCCCGGATGTAAAGGGCAAGTCCTTCAATAACTACTTTTCCCTGAGGGAAAACCGTAACTTCCTTTGCCCGGAGGCTTACAAGAGGGGGTTCTCTTCGACACCCGGTGCAGAGGACATCGTTTCCCTTCCAGGTTCCCTGAATGTACGCGAGGCGCCTCCCTCGGAAGAAGAGCTCCCCTCGCTCTCGGAGAGAGTAGAGGAGATTCGCCTTTTCTACCCATCCTTCACGCCTGGCAAAAGAGAAGTAGAGTGCTTCTCCCTCGACTCTTGCCCCTTGGATGGAGGCCACAAAGGGGGTATCGACGAAAACCTCAGAGGTAGGGATAACGAAGCGAACACGCTCTGTGGAGAGGGAGAGGTCTTCCCACTCCACCCTGACTCCCCCCGAGGCCTCGATGACCTCCTGGGCCTCATCGTAAAGAAGGGTCTCCGCTCTGATGCGAACACCTTCCGCAGCAAAGACAGAGACGCTAAAGATCAGGACAAGAGAAATCACTCCCCATGCTGCATACGCTTGAGTTCTTCGAGGCGCTCGGTGACCCTCCTTTCCTCGTCCTCAAGCCGTTTCATGTTCTCCTCAAGCTGCTTTTTCCGGTACTCTATGTCCTTCAGGCGTTCCTCAAGGCGAAGGATTTCTTCCTCAAGGAGTGGCTTCCACTCAGGTCGGGAGAAATCCGGGGGTATGTAGGGGTTATCGAAACGGAGCTCAATCTCCTGGGCAATGAGCGATGCCTCTGGGGAGAGCTGGGTGAAATGGAGGATAATGTAGCGAGTTTCCGGGGTGATGAAGGGATTCCCATCCTTGTCGAAACGGGGGAAATAGATTTTTCCAGTGAACTCCCGGAGAATCTTCTCTTCGAAGCCCTTGTCGTAATCAGCGGGGAAGAGTTTTCGTCCCCTATCGTCCACAAGGTAAGTGTTTTGGGCAAACCGCAAAGGATAGAGAGGTGCACCCTTGAGTTTTTTCAGAGTTACCTCGAAGACAAGGTAGCGACCGAGGCGTTCTCGCTGGATGAAATCCCGATGATAGGCAAGCTGCTCTTCTGCAGACAAAAGGTTTTCCTTCCCGTACTTGGCCACCCATG
Organism: Candidatus Caldatribacterium sp.; assembly: GCA_014359405.1. Taxonomy (NCBI): domain Bacteria; kingdom Pseudomonadati; phylum Atribacterota; class Atribacteria; order Atribacterales; family Candidatus Caldatribacteriaceae; genus Candidatus Caldatribacterium; species Candidatus Caldatribacterium oleiphilum. The sequence continues at coordinate 1,073 of JACIZN010000045.1, read as the reverse complement.
CCTGGGTTACTTCTTCGTTCCAGAAAAGGGCCGAAACTCTGAAGCTGTTCCGGACGGTTACCGAGCGTGTCCATCGGGCCACAGTGTCCTTGTAGATTTTGTCGTAGTCGCGGGTTTCAGCCCAGAGACTTGAAAGCCCAGAAAGGATGAAGAGTGCCACAATCCCAAAAAGAACGAATCTCTTCACGGTGCCACCCCTTTCACCATTCCTCAAAAGGTAGGATTTCTATTTCTACTTGAGGAGTCTCTGAGGGTTGGGGAGTTTCCTCGACTTCTTCAATTTCCCCGGTTTCTTCGGTTTCCCACTGGGTCTCACTCTCAGAGGGAGTCGGTTCTGGAATGGCCTCCTGGGTTTCTCCCGCTTCAGGAGGCTGTAGCCCCTCAAGAGGTCCAACCACTTCTCTCTCCTCGGCAACCTCAAGGTAGAACTCCTTTCCTTTCTCCACCCTTGCCGGTTCACCCTGGATGAAAACCCCAGCCACAGCTCCCACAGGACCAAAAATAGCCAATCCAGCAATACTTGCTCCCACAGCGTATGCCATAGCCTTGTTCTCCTGGATGGCCCGCTCGCCCATGGTGAGGGGAATCGGGGTTCCATCGACTGCCTCTACCGTTCCAAAATCGATTTCGATACGTCCGGGTCGCCCGAAGGCACCTCGGCGGCGAATTTTGGCGATTCTTCCTTCTCCTCGAGCATTTTTCGCAATGACGAGTATACCCTCCACCCGTACATCTTCCAGGACCACGTAGGGAACCGGATCTCCCTCTTCGTTCTTCTCGGAATTGAGGTCGACCTCAAGGGCTACTTTCACAAGCGTCCCTTTGGGAACCGAAACGGTGAAACCTGCCGCTTTTGTTGGGTCAACGCAGGTCCGGTACAACCTGTCCACCCGCACACCGATGGGGTCACTGCTTGGGAGGCCGAAGACGAGATTTTCCAGGTCTTCGAGTTCCGCAAGGAGGATGCCACTCTTTGGAGGTTCCGACCGGAGCGTCAGGCGGATGGCCCTCATTTTGAAGACCAGAGAGGGTTCGTCTTTCGTTCCATCGAGAATGAACGTCTTGAGCTTTCC